>JBOGNW010000046.1:0-8306 GCA_050747425.1 Candidatus Acidiferrales bacterium | reverse complement strand
GCCCGAGCCGGGCGCGCACCGCGGGCGGGATGTTCTGGTGGTGGGCGGCACCAACGAGGCGCTGGAGACGGCGCTGGCGCTGGCGCCGGCGAACCGGGTCACGCTGGCCTACGCGGGGGCGGAGCTGAAAGAAGCTGAGGGCTCTCTGGTTCGCGCCGTCGAAGAAAGAGAGGCGGCGGGGCAACTCAACCGGCTTACGCGGGCGCGGGTGCGCGAGGTGGAGCGCGAGGCGGTGGTGCTGGAGACTCCCGAGACGCCTCGCCTGCGATTGAAGAACGATCTGGTTTTTCCGTTTCTCGGCGTTGACTCGACCGAGCTGCCGCTGGCTTTCTTCCGCAAAATCCGCATCGCCTACGAACGCGACTGGAACTGGAAGCGCTACCTGCTGTTTCTGCTGAGCATTGTGGCGGTGGGGGCGTTTTACATTCTGAAGAAATTCGCCCCCGGCGTGGTGATGGTACACACGCCGGCGCTGGCGGGAATTCCCGAGATGACCTGGGACCTGGGCTCGCTCTACCCGTTGCTCTACACCGTCATCATGCTGGTTTTCGGGGTGCGCGCCATCCGCCGCTGGCGGGGCTACCGCTGGCGGGTGAAAACGGCTTACGGTGGCCAGCAGACGCTGCGGCTGGCGTCGCTGATTTTCTTCCAGGTGGTGTTTTTCTTTTTGATCCCCATTTACGTGCTGAAGGACTGGCGGTCGTGGGGGCTGCTCTATCCCTGGCCACTGGTTTTCCATCCCGGGACGGTGCCGCACTTCCAGGCGAGCGCCTTCTGGTTGTGGTGGAGCCTGGGGCTGATTGCGATTGCGGTGCCGGTGGCGACCATCTTTCAGGGCAAGAAATTCTGCACCTGGGTGTGCGGCTGCGGCGGACTGGCCGAGACGCTGGGCGATCCCTGGCGGCACTATTCGCCCAAAGGCGTGGGCAATACCCGCCGGGAGCGCCAGCTTTATTTCGTCACCGGCTTCGCCGCCGTGGCCACGGTGCTGGTGGCGGCGGGCTACGATTTTTCCGTGGCCGGCATCAGCGTGAGCCAGTTCTATTCCTTCACCGTGGACCTTTTCCTCATCGCCATCATCCCGGTGGCGGTGTACGGCTTTCTGGGCGGGAAAATCTGGTGCCGCTACTGGTGCCCGGTGGTGGGGGTGATGAACCTGGTGGGGTCGCGCTCGGCGTCCGCCAGCCGCTTTCGGATTTCGGCCGACAAGCAGCGCTGCATCGCCTGCAACCTCTGCACGCGCTACTGCGAAGTGGGCGTGGACGTGATGAAGCACGCCCTCAAGGGCGAGGCCTTCGGGATGTGGAATTCAAGCTGCATCGGCTGCGGGATTTGCATCCACGTCTGCCCCACCGACGTGCTCACCTTCGGGAACCACCAACTGGTGACTTTGCCCACCGCCCCGCCGCGCCAAGCGGTTGCGGGGTCCCTGCAAGTCCCGCCCCGGTAACCACAGGCTTTTCGCAGCGCTCGAGTTGTACGGGAGGTGGCTATGACGCAGACATTTGACCTGGTGGCCATTGGCACGGGCTCGGCCTCCGCCACGGTGGCGACGCGCTGCCGCGCCGCCGGTTGGCAGGTGGCCATTGTTGACTCGCGGCCGTTCGGCGGCACTTGCGCCCTGCGGGGCTGCGACCCGAAAAAAGTCCTGGTGGGCGCCGCCGAGGTCGTCGACTGGCAGCGGCGGATGAATGGTAAAGGCGTGGCGGGTGAGCGCGTCGGGCTTGATTGGGCCGAACTGATGCGTTTCAAGCGGAGCTTCACCGACCCGGTTCCGGCGGCGCGCGAGCGCTCCTACGCCACGGCCGGTGTGGTCGCCTTCCACGGCCGGGCGCGTTTTCTCGGGCCGACTACGATTGCGGTCGGCGAAAACACGCTCGAGGCGCGCCACGTGCTGATTGCCACTGGCGCCCGCCCGGCGACCCTGAAGTTCCCTGGGGCCGAGTACGTCATCACCAGCGACCAGTTCCTCGAGCTGGAGCAGCTTCCGACACGCCTGGCTTTCATCGGCGGCGGCTACGTCACGATGGAGTTCGCGCACCTGGCCGCGCGCGCGGGCACTCAAGTGAGCGTCTTCCATCGCGGCGCGCGCCCGCTGGAGCTTTTTGACCCGGACTTGGTCGGGCGTCTGACCCTGCACACGCGCGCGCTGGGTGTGCGCCTGGAGCTGGAAGCCGAAGTCAGCGCAGTGGAGAAGGATTCTGCCGGCTTCCGGGTGCACGCGGGCACACCCAGCGGCGCGTGCGCCTGCGAGGCCGACTTGGTGGTGCACGGCGCCGGGCGCGTGCCGGAGATCGACGACCTCAATCTTGGAGCCGCCGGTGTCGAGCGCGAGCCCCGCGGCGTCAAGGTGAACGAGTTCCTCCAGTCAGTCTCGAACTCCGCCGTGTACGCTGCCGGTGACGCCGCCGCCAGCAGCGGGCCGCCGCTCACTCCGGTGGCGGGCTACGAGGGAGAAATCGTGGCCGACAATCTCCTCAAAGGCAACCTCCGCACCGCCGACTACCGGGTGGTGCCGAGCGTAGTGTTTACCCTTCCGCCGCTGGCCAGCGTGGGACTGAGCGAAGCAGAGGCACGCGCTCAGGGCCTGCGCTTCCGCGTCAACTATCAGGACACTTCCGGGTGGTACTCCTCGAAGCGGGTCGGCGAGACCTGCTCGGCCTTCAAGGTGTTGATTGAGGAGGAGACCGACCGTCTGCTGGGCGCGCACCTGCTGGGGCCGCAGGCGGAAGAGCTGATCAATGTTTTTGCTCTGGCCCTGCGTGCGCGCCTGCCCGGGCGCGAGCTGAAGGAGACTCTCTTCGCCTACCCCACCCACGGCTCTAACATTCGTTATATGCTCTGAGGCCGCTGACGTGCGTTGACAGCGGCGGGGCGGCTGCCTATCATCGCCTCGCCCGGTTCGGGGGGGACGTGGAACCATCGGTCAAGCCGAGAATTCTGGTGGTGGAGCGCGACCCGGCGCTGCTGCGCCAGCTCGACGCCGCGCTCAAGGCCCTGGGGGCCATGCCCCACTGCATGGCCAGCGGCCGTGAAGCCGCCATCCTGGTCAACAAAACCAAGTTCGACGGCGCCTTCCTCGATTGGGAAATGGCCGACGTAGGCGGGGAAGACTTGACCAAGATGATCCGACGCTCGAAGTCGAACCGGACCATTCCCATCGCCATGATTACCCCCACGAACGACACCAAGGCCATCGCCGCCGGGTTCAAAGCGGGCGTGACGTTTTTTCTTTCCAAGCCGTTCGGGCCGGCGGAGCTGGCGCGGCTGCTCAACGCCAGCCGCGGCGCCATGCTGGAGGAGCGGCGTCGCTATATGCGGGTGCCGGTGCGCATGGCGGTGGAGTGTCACTGGGGGAACAAACACGGCACCGGGCAGAGTGTGGACATCAGTTGCAGCGGATTACTGCTGACCATGCCCTCGCCGCCGGAACAAGGCGCGAAGCTCGCGGTTCGCTTCACCTTGCCGCGCACCAAATGGGCCTTTGAGCTGGACGCCGAGGTGGCCCGGGTGACGCCGGGCAACCAGGTGGCGCTGCATTTTCTCAAGATCGACACCGAGCAGCGCAACGAGATTTTGAAGTTTACTTCGCAGGTAGGCGGTCTGGGGAAAACGGCCGAATAGAGAACGCGGCTTGGCCGGGAGCCGCCCCGCGAGGTTACGCCGTGGAGTTCAAACCACGAATCCTGGTGGTGGACGACAACCAGGGACTCCTGCGCCTGCTGGGCGAGCTGCTGGAAGAAATGGGCGCCGAGCCCTGCCTGCTCACCAACAGCGTGCATGCCGCCGAGCTGGCCAACCGCGACAAATTCGACGGCGCCATCGTGGACTGGAAGATGCCGGAGATGGACGGCCTGGAGCTGACCCGCTCCATCCGCGGCTCGCGCTCAAACAAGCGCATCCCGGTGGTGATGCTCACGGGGGAGCTGACCGCGGGCGCGCTCCAAGAGAGCTTCAAGGCGGGGGTGAATTTTTTCTTGCAGAAGCCGGTGAGCGTGACGCAGTTGCGGCACCTGCTGAACGCCACGCGCGGGGCCATGCTGGAAGAGCGGCGCAGCTACCAGCGCGCCCCCATCAACCTGCGCGTACGCCTGCACGCCGGGCACCGGCAGCTCTACGGCCAGTGCGTGAACCTGAGCGGCAGCGGCATGCTGCTGTCGTTGGAGGAGTCGCTGGAGGAGGACACCGAGGTCAGCGTCGAGTTCACGCTGCCCCACAGCATCGAGCCGCTACACTTCACTGGCCGCCTTATGCGTCGGTTGGATAGCGCGGCCCCGGGCGAGCTGAGCGGGCACGGGGTCGGCATTGAGTTCACCAACCCCTATGCGCGCCACCGCCGTCTGGTGATCAATTTCGTCGAGAAGACCCTGGAATCGCTGGCGGCGGAGTCGGCCTGAGGGATTCTGCGGTCTCGGGGGCAGACAGGAATGTCTGCCCCACCGAACAGCCCCAGACGGCAATTGACGCCGCCGCTCTTCTTCAGGTATAGATGGCGCCTCGGTTGATCCCTCAAAACTCTCTGGAGGCGGACAATCATGCGCAAGACGAGCGTGGTGCTGGTTCTGTCCTGTCTGGTTCTCTTTGTAGTGGCGCTGGCCGGCGCGCAGGAAATGAAGAAACCCATGGAACAGATGCCGATGAAGAAGCTGACGCCGGCCGACGGCCACGACATCCACGTGGTGGCCCCCCACGTGGTGGAGGGCATGGTGATGGGGCCCTACCATCACTACTGCAAAGCGGTAAAACCCGAAGTGCTGGAGTGCCTGATTTACGAGTCCACTGAACCCAACGCCTTGCTGGTCCAGATCGAGTACATGATTGCCAAGTCGGTGACGCGCAGCCACGTACGGCTCGACCTCTGGAACAAGCACTACCACGACCACTTGCTGGAGATTGCCAGCGGACGCGTGCAGGTACTCGACCGCTCGCCGGAAGAAGCCGCCAAGATCGCCGAAGCCGCTTCCCAGACCGATGGCATCATCTTCCACCTCTGGTGGCCGCATGGCGCCGCGGCGCCCAACGGCACGGTGAAGTTCCCGCAGTCCATCAGCCACAAGAACCGCACCGAGGCCGAAGGCGGGCCTGTGGATCCCAACGCCCCGTAAGCAGGACGGAGCGATTCGCTTATACGGGCGGAATGCCCGAGCGGGTTAGTGTGGGCGGGAAGCTGGCCAGGGCTTCTTGCTCGTCAAGGAAGATGCGCACCACGTCGGGCTTGGTGCGCAGGCCGAGCAAATCGAGCACGTCTCCGGTCTGCTTAGAGGGTTGGAGCAGGCGCAGGTCACCTCCGGCGGTGCGCGCCGACTTCACCGACGCCAGTAGCACTCCCAGGCCGGAGCTGTCCAAGCGGTCCACTTTGGTCAGCCGGACGACAATCCGGGTTTTGCACGCCGCCAGCAGGTTCTTCACATACTGGCGCAGGGCGTCCACTTCCTCGCCCAGCATCAGTCGCCCCTCGAGTTCGAGCAACGTCACCTCGTCCACCTGCCGCTCTTCAATTTTTAAGGGCATCGCGCGCCTCTCCCGGTGGGAATTCTCCTCAGCCTACTCCTCGCCCCGCCTGCTGTCAATTGAGTTGCCTCGCCGCCCGCGTGCCATAGCCTTTTCCTGGATGGCGGCACGGTTCCGCTCGGGATGACAGAGCGTGCTAAAGCAGGAGCAAGTCGGTTGGACGGAGCTCTCGGCGCACGGGGTCTACTTCGAGGCCCAGCAGTTCCAGGGTGGTTACGCCAATCACGGTCGCGTCCCCCGGCTCGCCGAACGCCACCGGAACCTCCGTCGCCCGACCGTTGTATTCAACGGTGGCGACCCCTGTCCGGCGCTCGACTCGGGTGCCGTGCGCTAGGGTGAATTTCTGTGAGCGCCGCGCCACCACGCCGATTCTTTCGAGCAACGCGGTCGGGACTACACTGACCAGCGCGCCGGTGTCAACCAGCCCACTCAGCGCCTCCGCGCGCTGTGGCTCGTCCGGATTGCGTAAACGAATCTCGACTTGTACAAAGCCCATGGAAAAGAGTATAGCAAAACTCCAAGACGCCCGAGTGCCATAATACTGCAGTGATGCGGCGCTGGGCGGAAACCTGCGAGGCAGTGGCGGCGACCTCGAAGAAAAGCGAAAAAGTCCGTCTGGTGGCCGACTATCTGCGCTCGCTCGCGCCTGACGACGCCGCCCGCGCTGCCGTTTTCCTCACCGGCTCGCCCTTTCCGCGACGCGAGGAAAAAACGCTGGGCGTGAGTGGAGCGAGCGTCGGGCAGGCGCTGGGGAAAATCACCGGCGCCACGCGCGAAGCCATATACGAGGTCTATCGCCGCCACGGCGACCTCGGCGGGATGGCCGAGGAGCTGCTGAGCGGGCGCGCGGCCAGCGGGCTGTCGCTCGGCGAAGTCGCGGAGGCCTTTGAAAAACTGGCCGCCGGGCGCGGCGACGCCAAGATTGACCTGCTCGAAGAACTGCTCCGCCGCGCCTCGCCGCTCGAAGCCAAGTATCTCGCCAAAATCGTCACCGGCGACTTGCGCATTGGATTGAAAGAGAATCTCGTCGAAGAAACGGTAGCGCGCGCCTTTGGGCGGCCGCGGGCCGAGGTGCAACGCGCCAACATGCTGACGGGCGACATCGGCGAGACGCTGCGGCTGGCGGCGGCGGACAAACTGGCCGAGGCGCGCTTGCGCCTCTTCCATCCCATCGGTTTCATGCTGGCCACGGCGGCCGAAACAGCGGCTGAGGTGGCTGAAATTCTCGAGGGCGGGGCAGTGGTCGAAAACAAGTACGACGGCATCCGCGCCCAGGCCCACAAGCGGGGTCCCGAAGCTTCGGGAGAAGCCAAGCTGTTCTCGCGCACTCTCGATACGATTATCGAATTTCCTGAACTCTTGCCAGCAGTGGCGGCGATTCCGGGCGAGTTCATTCTGGACGGAGAAATCCTGGCTTGGCGCGACGGGTGCCCGCTGCCCTTCACGGCTTTGCAAAAGCGCCTGGGGCGCAAGCAGCCCGACCTCTGGCTGCGCGAGGAAGTGCCGGTGAACTATCTGGTGTTCGATCTGATCGCTGTGGAGGGCGAGCTACTTCTGGATAAACCACTCACTGAGCGCCGCCAGCGTCTGGAAGCGCTGCTGGGCTCGTCCGCGCCGCGAGGTGTCGAACTGGCGCCCGCTGTGCTCTGCCATTCGGCGGAAGAAATCGAGCGCGCCTTCGCTGCGGCGCGCGCGCGTGGCAATGAAGGCATCGTGGCCAAATCACCCGGCTCGCTGTATACGCCCGGGCGGCGAGGGCAAGCCTGGGTGAAGCTGAAGGAGCCGCTGGCTACGCTCGACGTCGTAGTGACGGCGGTCGAGTTCGGCCACGGCAAGCGCCGCGGGCTGCTCTCCGACTACACCTTCGCGGTGCGCGACGCCGACCGCCTGCTCAACATCGGCAAAGCCTATTCCGGGCTGACCGACGCCGAAATCCGCACGCTGACCGAGTATTTCCTGGCGCACACCGTGGCCGATGAAGGCTGGCGGCGCCAGGTGGAGCCGGCGGTGGTGCTTGAGGTGGCCTTCAACAACATTCAGCGCTCCTCGCGGCACGCGAGCGGCTATGCGCTGCGCTTTCCGCGCATCGTGCGCCTGCGGCCTGACAAACCCGCCAGCGAAATTGACACCCTCGCGCGCGTCCGCGAGCTTTACGCCCGGCAGTCGGAAGGAATGTAGGGGAGGGGCTTGCCCCCTCCCGATTCTTGGCGCGATCAAGCCAGCGACCACGGGCGGGCACCCTTCGACTGCGCTCCCCTCGACTGCGCTCGGGGTCTTCGCTTCGCTGCGACGGGGTCTCCGCTAGGCTCCGACAAGGCCCGCCCCTACACAGACCAGAAGGCACGAAATACGCCCCCCGGGGGGAATTTTTACCCCTCTGTAATCCGCTGAAAATACGGCAGTAAAAATTTTCTTCCGCAAAAACCGCAAAAACCGCAAAAACCTTAGACATCGCCCCGCGGGTTTTGTTACCAGTGTTCACTCGGTGCGCAGACCCCCGCGCCGACCCTGAGCGAAGCCGAAACGGGGGCTGCGCCAGGCCCGTTGTCATTCCGAGCCCTTGCTTGCCTGGGCGGCGAGGAACCTGCTTTTCCCCCAAACAGCAGAATTCCTCTCTCGCTGCGGCGGGGTCGGGATGACAAGGGTGATGGAGTCAACGAGGAGCAACGACGACCGATGCAAGATTATCAGGCCAACTTTCTCCGCCAACTCCTACCTGCCGTGCTGGCCTTGCAGCGCCGCGCCGGCTTGCCGGCCTCGGTGGTGACGGCGCAGGCGATTCTCGAATCCGACTG
>JBOGNW010000045.1:0-6408 GCA_050747425.1 Candidatus Acidiferrales bacterium | reverse complement strand
CTTTCGGCCTCGGGGCCCGCACCCAGGCCGACAGCCTGGAAGTCCGCTGGCCGAGCGGGCAAGTGGACCGGTTGCGCGACGTGGCCGCCGGGCAAACTATCCGTATCGAGGAAGGGCGAGGCCTCGTGGCTCGCCACCCTTTTGAGAAGAAGTAGGCAGCAGGAGAAAGCCGTGTCGCGCTTCCGCTGGGCGCTCGTGGCGCTGGCCCTGGCCGCCTTGTCGCTCGCCGCCTCCCATCTGCCGGAGGCACCAACGGCGGACGAAAGCGTTCGCTGGAACAATCTCGGCGTCGCCTACATGAACCAGCAGCGCACCGAGCAGGCGCTGGAGCTGTTCGAGCGCGCCAGCAAGATGAATCCTTCCTTGCGCGTGGCCCGGCTCAATCAAGGGATTGCCCTGCTGAATCTTCAGCGCTACCAAGCGGCGCGGGAGATACTGCTTGAAATCGCTCAGCAAGACCCGCAAAACACCCGCGCCTGGTACAACCTCGGACTGCTGTACAAGAACATGGGCGAGGCCGAGGCGGCGCTGGAGGTGTTTGGGAAAGCAACGGAGCTCGCCCCCACGGACGCCGACGTCCACTACTTCCGCGGCTCGGCGCTGGCGCAGCTCGAACAATACCAGCCCGCCGTGGCAGCCTTTGACCGCGCCCTGGCGCTCAATCCCTTTCACGTTTCGGCGGAATTCGGTCTGGCGCGCGCCTACCAGCGCCTGGGCCAGGCGGACAAAGCCCGCCTCCACCTGGCGCGCTTCCAGCAGCTCACCCAGGAAAAGCTGGGAGCGCCCATGAGCCTGGCCTACGGCGAGCAAGGGTTCTACTCGCTCGTGGAGCAGGTCAAACCGCCGCCGAGCACTGCCCCTCCGGCCATTCCCGTTCACTTCGTTTCCGCTTCCGCTGAGGCCGGGCTGGTCATCGCGACGGCAGCCGAGCCTGCTCCAACTCCCGCTACGCCGTCCTCCGAGCCAGGAGGTGCGCCATCCCTCTTCGGCCCGGGCGCCTGCTTCTTCGACTACGACAACGACGGCCGCCCCGATTTGTTCGTGGCCGGCGGCGGGGAAAAGACTACCGTCGCTCTTTTTCACAATCGAGGCGAAGGCCGCTTTGCCGAGACCACTTCCACCGCTCGTCTCGCGTTACCCGGCGCGGGCTTGGGATGTACCGCCGGCGACTTCGACAACGACGGCTGGACAGATTTGGCCGTCAGCACCGTGGCCGGCGTCCAGCTCTTTCGCAACCAGGGCAACGATGGCTTCAGCGATGCCACCGAAGCGGCTGGCATTCACTCCGAAGGTGTCCCGCTGGGGTTGACTTTTCTCGACTACGATCACGACGGCGACCTCGACCTCTATGTCGCCGCCTTTGTCACCCTCTCCGCTTCCGCCTCCTCGCTTGATTTTCCCCTGGGTGTCTCGCCCGCCGGCAGCACCCTCTGGCGGAACAACGGCAATGGAACCTTTGCTGATGTCTCCGAGGCCACCGGCCTGGCGAGCGAACTCAGCGTAGGCATCGTCGCCAGTGACTTCAACAACGACCGCGCCGTTGACCTGGTGCTTACCGGCTGGCACAAGGCGCCTCACATTTTTCTTAACCCGCGCGAGGGTCGCTTCCGCTCCCTCGAAGCCTGGACCGGCAGTGACTTCGCTCCTACGGTCGGCGTGGTTGTCTTCGACTTCAACAAAGACGGCTGGATGGACTTGGCCTTCACCCACTGGGGCCCGCCCGGCCTGAGTCTCTGGCGGAACATCGAAGGAAAACAGCTCGAGCGCGTTCCCCTTCCCGAGCTCCCCTGGCGTCGCGGCTGGGGCCTGGCGGCTCTCGACTACGACAATGACGGCTGGATCGACCTCGTAACAGCGGGCGAATCCACCACAAGCGGCCAAATCCTTCTGTTACGCAATCGCGGCCCGGCCGGCTTCGAAGACGCCACCGCCCCTGTCGGCCTCGACGCGATGAAGCTCACGACTCCTCGTGCTGTACTGACCGCCGACTACGACGCCGACGGCGACACCGATCTGCTCATCACCCAAACCAGAGGCGAAGTCGTGCTTCTCCGCAACGACGGCGGCAACAAGAACAACTGGCTGCGAATTTCCCTCAAGGGCCTCGCCGATAACAGGAGCGCCATCGGAACCAAGGTGGAAGTCTTCGCGGGGACCCTCTATCAGAAGTGGGAAATGAGCGGAGCCTCAGGCTATCTGGGGCAAAGCGCGCCCGACATCATCGCCGGCCTGGGGCAAGAAAAGGAAGCCGACATTGTGCGGATGCTGTGGCCGACGGGCGTCCTACAGGACGAAATCCAGTTGGCGGCGCGCGCCAGTCACCCGCTCGTCGAGATTGACCGCCGCGGAAGCTCCTGCCCCGTTCTCTTCGCCTGGAACGGCCGCCGCTTTGAACTCATCAGCGACATTATCGGCGCCGCCGTTGTCGGGCACTGGGTGGGTCCCGGCCAGCGCAACATTCCCGACACCGATGAATACGTCCGCGTCGAAGGCTCGCACCTTCAGCCGCGCGCCAGCCGGCTCGAGTTCCGCTTTCTCGAGCCGATGGAAGAGCTCATCTACCTCGACCAGGTGCGCCTGCTGGCCGTGGATCATCCCGCCGACGTCGAGGTCTATCCCAACGAGCGTTGTGCCTCCCAGCCGCCCTTTCCCTCCTTCCAGGTGGTGGCCAGTCGCGGAGCTCGTCCGCCGCTTCGCGCCTGGGACCATCGCGGCCGCGACGTGCGGGCCGAACTCGAAGCTCGCGACCGCCGCTATGTGGCGGATTTTGCCTCGCTGCCCTTCAAAGGATTTGCCGAGCTCCACGGCGTTGAACTCGACCTCGCCGGCTGGCACTCCCCCCAACCCCTGCGCTTGCTGTTGCACGGTTTCACCGAGTATTTCACGGCTACTTCCATGTATGCCGCCCACCAGGCCGGCCTGCCCGTCATCCCTCCCTATGTCGAGGCTTTGACGAGCGCGGGGCGCTGGGTGCGGGTCGCGGACGACATCGGCTTCCCGGCGGGCTTGCGGCGCACGATGGTGGCTGACCTGACCGGCCGGCTCCCCGCCGGCACCACACGCATCCGCCTCCGGACGAACATGCAGATCTATTGGGACCAGATTCTTTTCGACACCACTGCCGATGCGCCTCCCGTCCGGATTTCCGAAGCCAAGCTGGCCGAGGCCGAGCTTCGCTTCCACGGATATCCGCGCCAGATCGAAGGCAATCCGCCGGGCGATCTTGCTTACAACTATGACGATGTTAGCCTCACCGGTCCTTACGCGCGCCACCGCGGCAGCTATACGCGCTACGGAGACGTCCGGCTTTTGCTCAACACCATTGATGATGCGTACGCCCTCTTCGGCTCCGGCGACGAAGTCGCACTCGCCTTCGAGGCCGCCAGCCTCCCAGCCCTGCCGCCCGGCTGGCAACGCGACTACTTCTTTTTCGCCGACGGTTTTGTCAAAGATATGGACTTCTACGCAGCCCACGCCCTGACGGTAGCTCCACTCCCCTTCCACGGGATGGGTGACTATCCCTATCCGCCCCGCCACTCCTATCCCGCCGACGAACCCCATCTGCGCTACCAGCTCGACTTCAACACTCGCCACCTCTCGGGAAACGAGAGCGGCCTCTATCGCTTCGACTACCGCCGGGAAGAGAACCAGTAGGCTTTGCTGCGCTAGAGCGTGCCTCCTCCCAGCGTGCCTGTGAGATAATGGCGCCCCAACTTTCTGCCAGGGGAGGAATTCCCTAATGCGGCGTTCCAGCAAAACCCTTCTTCGAGTTGTGTGGCTTCTTTCTCTCCTTCTGATTCTGGCGCTTCCGCTGGCCGCCAAGCGCCCTCTGACCTTTGACGACCTCATTGCCTTCGGACGGGTCAGTGATCCGCAGATTTCTCCCGACGGCCATTGGGTCGCCTATGTGGTTGACCACTACGACAAAACCACCAACGGGCGCCGCTCCAGCATCTGGCTGGCCTCGCTCGACACCCAGGAGAACCGCCAACTGACCCGCAGCGGCAAGCGCGACGCGAGCCCCCGTTGGTCGCCCGACGGAGAAACCCTCGCCTTTCTCTCCAATCGCAGCGGAAGCTGGCAAATCTGGACGATTCGGCTGGACGGCGGCGAAGCCCGGCCGCTCGCTCCGCTGCCCGTGGACGTGGCCAACCTGGTGTGGTCGCCCGACGGCCACTCGCTCGCCTTCACGGCTGACGTCTATCCCGATTGCTACGACGCCGCCAAGCCGGCGGCCGTGCTCGAGTGCACAAAAACGCGCGATGATGAAAAGGAGAAAAGCCTGGTCAAAGCGCAGCTTTTCGAGCGGCTCATGATTCGGCACTGGAACGCCTGGTCGGACGGCAAGCGCAGTCACGTTTTTCTCCTGCCGGCCGCGGGCGGCGAGCCCCGCGGCCTCACCCCGGGCGACTGGAGCGTGCCTCCGCATCTCGGCGGCTCCTACGAGTTCGACATCTCGCCCGATGGCCGCGAGCTCGCCTTCGCCCGCAACAACGACAAAGACGAAGCTCTCAGCACCAATAGCGACGTCTGGGTCGTCTCCCTTGCCGGCGGAGAAGCCAAGCGCCTGACCGACAATCCGGCCTGGGATGGCTCCCCGCGCTACTCCCCCGACGGCCGCTGGATTGCCTACCGGGCCATGGCCCGCGCCGGCTTTGAGGCTGACCGCACGCGCCTCGTGCTCTACGAGCGCGCCACCGGCCAGAAAAGAGAATTGGCGCCTGCCTTCGACAACGGCGTGGACGACTTCGTCTGGGCTCCCGACAACCAGAGCATCTATTTCACCGCTTCGGTGGCCGGACGCCAGCCCATCTACCAGGTGGTGCTGACCGACGGCTCCCTGCATGCCGTGGTGGACAACAGCACCAACGCCTCGCCTGCCATTTCTTCCGATGGCAGCACGCTGGTATTCCTGCGGCAGAGCTTCACGCTTCCCACGGAGGTTTTTCGCGCCAACGCCCGCACGGGCGAGTCAGCGCAAGTCTCGGCGGTGAACGACGCGCGTCTGGCCGAGCTGGAGATGAACGCGGGCGAGTCGTTCACCGTCACGGGCGCGGGCGGCACGCCAGTGCATAGCTGGATGGTCAAGCCGCCGGGATTCGACCCGGCGAAAAAATACCCGGTGGTAGTGCTGATTCACGGCGGGCCGCAAAGCCCCTGGCCCGACAGTTTCCACTATCGCTGGAACGCCGAACTCTTTGCCGCCCCCGGCTATGTCGTGGTTCTGCCCAACCCGCGCGGCAGCCCCGGCTGGGGACAGCAGTTCGTGGACGAAATCAGTCGCGACTGGGGCGGAAAGGTCTACGAAGACATCATGAAAGTTGTCGACCAGGTCGAAACCTGGCCCTTCGTGGACAAAACCCGCATCTGCGCCGGCGGCGGCAGCTACGGCGGCTACATGACCGATTGGATCCTGGGGCACACGGATCGCTTCCGCTGCCTTTTTTCGCACGCCGGCGTCTATAACCTCACCAGCGAATACGGCGCCACCGAGGAGCTGTGGTTTCCTGAGTGGGAGTTCGCCGGCACGCCCTGGAGCAACAAGGAGATGTACGAGCGCTGGTCACCGCACAATTTTGTGGCGCGCTTCAAGACTCCGACGCTGGTCATCCACGGCGCGCTCGATTACCGCGTGCCGGTCGAGCAAGGCCTCGAACTGTTTACCGCCTTGCAGCGCCAGGGCGTGCCGTCGAAGCTGCTCTACTATCCGGATGAGGGACACTGGATCCTGAAACCCCAGAACGCCGAACTCTGGTACAAAACCGTGCAGGAGTGGCTGGCCAGCTACCTGAAGTAATCAGTCAATTTCCAGAATGGCCAGCAATTCCTGGATATTCTCGGGGGTGACCTCTACCTCGAGCCGCTCTCGCTCAAAATCTTGGGCTTCGTCGAAAAAACGAAACAGGCGCATCTTGGCCGCCGCGTACTGCTCCGAGCCGGTCAGGGCGCGGCCGTGGCCGGCGGCCCAAACTTCGAGCGCTTCCAGGCGGAGAAAAATCGGAACCGGAAACGTCGTCTTGCGGTCGCGCGAGACAACGAAGACGTACTCGCTCCCCCGGCGGCCTCCGCGCTGCTGCGGCGAGTGCAGCTCTTCAAAGTAATACTGATAGACGTAGCCACTCTCGGAGGAATAGGTTTTGATGCGGCGCACCGTCATTTTGGTATTAGAACGCCTACAAACGCTAAACACCATACAACGCCTTACAACGCATTAGAACGATTACAAAGTCGTTACAACGCATTATGACGATTACAAAAGGCGTCTCGCCTTACAACGCATTAGAACGATTACAAAGGCGTCTCCGCCTTACAACGCATTAGAACGCATTATAACGACGACGCGGGCGGCTGCGAAAGCTGCCGGGACGGCCGAAGCCTTGTGCTAGGATGGCGCACCGTGGACACGCA
>JBOGNW010000044.1:0-21307 GCA_050747425.1 Candidatus Acidiferrales bacterium | reverse complement strand
GGCCAGCACACTCGCGAAGAGATTTTTTTTCTCGTCAACGAATACACCCGCGGCGCGCTGCCCGACTACCAGATGTCGGCCTGGTTGATGGCGGTTTTTTTCCGCGGCTTGACGCCCGCCGAGACCGTTGACCTCACCGAGGCGATGTTGCGGTCGGGCCAGGTGCTGGATTTCAGCGATCTGCCGGGCGCCAAAGTGGACAAGCATTCGACCGGCGGGGTGGGCGACAAGACTTCGCTGGTCATTGCTCCCGTGGCCGCAGCCGCTGGCGTGCTCGTCCCCATGATCTCCGGCCGCGGCCTCGGCCACTCCGGGGGCACGCTCGACAAGCTGGAAGCCATCCCTGGTTTCCGCGTGGGGCTGTCGCTCACGGAGTTCCGCCAGGCGCTGGCCGAGGTGGGTTGCGCGCTCATCGGTCAGACCAAAGAAATTGCTCCGGCCGACAAAAAGATTTACGCCCTGCGCGACGTTACCTCCACGGTGGAGAGCATCCCGCTCATCACCGCTTCCATCCTGAGCAAGAAGCTGGCCGAGGGCATCAACGCGCTGGTGCTGGACGTCAAAGTGGGGCGGGGCGCGTTTATGAAAACGCTGGAGCGCGCCACCGAGCTGGCCGAGTCCATGCGCGCCATCGGCACGCGCATGGGGAAGCGGGTGGTGGCTTTGCTTACCGATATGGATCAACCGCTGGGTCGCGCGGCCGGGAACGCGCTTGAGGTGGCCGAGGCCGTCGAGACGCTGCACGGCCGCGGCCCGGAGGATCACAACCAGGTGTGTCGCGAACTGACGGCTTGGATGCTGCATTTGAGCGGGCAGGCGGGTTCGGTCGGGCAGGGGCGTGCCCGCTACGAAGAGTTGATTCGCTCCGGGGCGGCGGCGGAAAAATTCCGGCAGATTATTGCCCGCCAGGGCGGTGACCCGCGAGTGGTGGATGAGCCGACGCGCCTGCCGCAGGCGCGACACCGGCAGGACTGGCCGGCGCCGGTGAGCGGTTATCTGGCGCAGATGGAGACCGAGCGGCTCGGCTGGGCCGCGATGGAGCTAGGGGCGGGCCGCGCGCGGGTCGAGGACTCAGTCGACCCCGCTGTGGGCATCGTCTTCCACAAGAAGGTCGGCGACCACGTGGAGGCAGGCGAACCACTGGCCACGCTGCACTTCAACCAGGAGGAGAAGCTGGCCGAGGCACGCCGCTGGCTCGAGGGAGCTTTCGTCATCACCGCGGCGGCGCCCAAGCCGCGCCCGCTGCTGTGGAAGACGCTGGCCTGACGGGTTTGCGTAGCCAAAAACTCCCGGGAGGAAACCGATGGAACGGCTAATGGGTTTGCTGGGAATCGCGGTGATGCTGGGCATCGCCTACGCGTGGTCAACCAATCGCCGCGCCATTCAGGTGAAAACCGTGGCGGTGGGACTGACGCTGCAATTCGTGTTTGCCCTCTTTGTCCTACAAACGGAAGTGGGCCGCGGCCTGTTCTACGCCCTGGGGGGTTTGGTGACGAGCTTTTTGCATTTGTCGGAGGCTGGCTCGGGGTTTGTCTTTAACCAACTGGGGGTGTCAACCAGCGATTTCAGCAAGACCTACGGGGGCGTTTTTGCTTTCAATGTGCTGCCGGCCATCATCTTCGTGGCGGCTTTCTTTGCCATCCTCTACCACTACGGCGTCATGCAGAAGGTGATTCGCGTGTTTGCCTGGGTGATGACCCGCCTCATGGGGGTGAGCGGCGCCGAGTCGGTCACCATCGCCGCCAGCGTCTGCGGGATGGGCCAGACCGAAGCGCCTCTGGCCATTCGGCCCTACATCGCCAAGCTCACGCAGTCCGAGCTGATGACCGTAATGACTTCGGGCTTCGCCCATGTGGCGGGCGGGGTTATGGCGGCCTACATTGCTTTTGGGGCGGAAGCCCGCCACCTGCTGACCGCCGTAGTGATGACGGCCCCGGGAACTATTCTGCTGGCCAAGATGCTCGTGCCGGAAACCGAGACCGCGCTGACCGCAGGCGTGGTGAAGGTCGAGGTGGAGCGCGCTGACCCCAACGTGCTCGGTGCTGCGGCTCGCGGGACTTCCGACGGTTTGCACTTGTTGCTGAACGTGGCCGCCATGCTGATTTCTTTTCTGGCGCTGATTGCTTTTCTCAACTGGGTTCTGGGCAGTCTGCACGACGGCTTGACGGCGCTGGGCCTCGCCTATTTTCCCGCCAGCCTGGAGGAAATTCTCGGCTGGGTGTTCAGCCCTATGGCCTGGCTACTGGGAGTGCCGTGGAGCGAAGCCTCTGCGGTGGGGGCGCTGCTGGGCAAGCGCATGGTCACTAATGAGTTCATCGCCTATGGCGACCTGGGGCGGCTGATTGCGGGGGACGCCTTGAGCCCGCGCTCCATCATCATTTCCACCTTTGCCCTCTGCGGCTTCGCCAATCTCGGCTCTATCGGCATTCAGATCGGCGGCATCGGGGCGCTGGCTCCGGAGAGGCGAGGCGACCTCGCCCGGCTGGGTTTCCGCGCCATGATTGCCGGCACGCTGGCCAACTTCATGTCGGCGGCCATCGCGGGAATTTTGCTATGATGTCGCCCTTTCACAGGCGGGGATGACCCATGAGCTTGGCCGAGTACAACAAAGCCCGGGAAGCGGCGCAGCTTATCCGGCAGCGCACTCCGCTGCGGCCGCGCGTGGCGCTCGTGCTGGGCTCGGGCCTGGGTGCGTTCGCCGACTCGCTCGCGGACGCCAGGAAAATCCCTTACACCCAGATTCCCCACTTTCCTGTTTCCACGGCCATCGGGCACGCCGGGCGGTTGGTGGTGGGCCGCTCAGGAAGAATTCCTGTGGTGGTGATGCAGGGCCGCGCTCACTACTACGAAGGGTACACACTTCAGGAGGTCGCTTTTCCCATCCGCGTTCTGAAAGAATTTGGCGTGCGCGTTCTCGTGGTGACCAACGCCGCCGGGGGCATCAACCGCCGTCTCAAGACCCACGGCCTGATGCTGATGACCGACCACATCAACCTTCTGGGAGCGAACCCGCTGCGCGGCCCCAACTACGAAGGCTTTGGCCCCCGCTTCCCCGACATGACCGAGGCCTATTCAAAGAAGCTGCGCGCCATCGCTCAGAAGATCGCCCGCCGCCTGCGTATGCACATGTTTGTTGGCGTTTACGCGGCAGTTCCCGGGCCGAGCTATGAGACGCCCGCCGAGATTCGCGCCCTGGCCCGCATTGGGGCCGACGCCGTAGGGATGTCCACGGTGCCCGAAGTGATTGTGGCCAACCATATGGGCCTCAAGGTGTTGGGGTTTTCGAGTGTAACCAACATGGCCGCTGGCATCTCCAAGCAGAAAATTCACCACGAAGAGGTTCTCGAAGCCGGCGAGCGCATGGCGGGGCAGTTGACCGCCTTTCTCCAAGCGCTGATGCCGGCGCTGGCCGAGGAGGCACAGTGACCGCCGTCCAACGCCGTCTGATCGCAAAGGCGCGACGGGCGCGCCTGAAGGCCTTCGCTCCTTTTTCCAAGTTCAAGGTAGGGGCAGCGGTGGAAACCCCCCGAGGGCGCATCTACACGGGGGCGAACGTCGAAAACGCCAGTTACGGTCTTACGTTGTGCGCGGAGCGCGTGGCCATTCTGGGGGCGGTCGCCCAAGGCGAGCGCCGCTTCCGCCGGCTGGCGGTGGTGGCCGATACCAATCGCCTGACCCCGCCCTGCGGAGCCTGCCGGCAGATTATCTGGGAGTTCTGCGGCGATGTCGAAGTGATTCTCGGCAACCTGAAAGGGCGGTCGGCCGTGCATCGCATGAGCGCGCTGCTGCCGCTGCCGTTCGACGCCTCACTGCTCTGAATCGAGGTCAGCCCGTCGGGTTGAGGAGGTAAAGGTGTCTCGATTGCGATTCGGATTTCTTCTGGTGGTGCTTTTTCTGCCTTCCACTGCGAGAGCGGCGGAGCGTGAGCGTGTGGACTTACTGGTGACGGGCGGCACCGTCGTCACCATGGACGCGGCGCGCCGGGTCATCGAGAACGGGGCGGTGGCCATTCGCGGGGAACGCATCGTGGCCGTGGGTCCCGCCGACGAGCTCAAGCGGCGCTACCGGGCGCGGCGGCGTCTGCGCGCCGACCAGCATCTCATCCTGCCGGGTTTCATCAACACCCACACCCACGCCGCCATGAACCTCTATCGCGGCGTGGCCGACGACCGCGTGCTCGAGGAGTGGCTGCGCGACTATATCTTTCCTCTTGAGGCCAAGCTCACCACGGCCGACCTGGTCTATTGGGGAACGAAGCTGGCGGCGCTGGAGATGATTCTGGGTGGCACGACAACCTTCACCGACATGTACTACTTCGAGGACGAAGTGGCGCGGGCGGCGAGTGAAGCCGGACTGCGCGCCGTGGTCGGCCAGACGATTCTCGATTTTCCCGCGCCCGACTTCCGCACGCCTGCCGAGGCCTTGCGCTACACGGAAGAATTCATCGCGCGCTGGCGCGACCACCCGCTGGTCATTCCAGCGGTGGCGCCGCATTCCGCCTACACCTGCTCGGCCGAGACCCTGCGGGCGGCCGCGGAGCTGGCGCGCCGGACCGGAGCCCCGTTGCTGATTCATCTGGCCGAAAGCACGGGCGAGATGAAGACCCTTAAGGAACGAACCGGGCAGACCCCGGTGCAGTACCTGGCGGGGCTGGGGGTTTTTGACGGGCGCGTGTTGGGCGCGCACTGCATCTATGTGGACGAGGCTGACCGCGCGCTGCTCGGCCAGAAAGGCGTGGGCTGCGCGCACAACCCCACCAGCAACATCAAGCTCGCCAGTGGCATCGCTCCGGTCGTCGCTCTGCGGGCGGCGGGCGTGCCGGTGGGGCTGGGCACGGACGGCGCGGCCGGCAGCAACAATGACCTCGGCTTGATGGAAGAGATGGACTTAGCGGCTAAGCTCCAGAAGATGGCCGCGAACGACCCGCGAGCCTTGCCTGCCTCCGAGGCCTTGGCGCTGGCTACCACTGAGGGAGCGCGGGCGCTGGGCCTGGAGAAAGAAATCGGCTCGCTCGAGCCCGGCAAGCGCGCCGACTTGATTTTGGTGCGGCGCGACGCCCCGCACGCCATCCCTAGTTATGACGTCTATTCACTCATTGTGTACTCGCTCAAGGCCAGCGATGTAGAGACCAGCGTCATCAACGGCCGCGTGGTGATGGAGCGTGGGCGCGTGTTGACGCTCGATGAAAAAGAGATTCGCCGGCACACTGAGGAAAATGCCGCCCGGGTGCGCGAAGTGCTCGGGGCCCGGCGTTAGCCGGTTAGTGGCCGCCCCCGCCCGACCCGGTGCGGCTGCTAGTGCGGGTCTTGTGGAGTTTCAGCGCCATGTTGCGCAGAGTTTCCGGGACGTTGCGGTTTTTGGTCAGGTATTTGAGGTCGTTGTCGGTGAAACGGTTAAGCAGCCCGAGGGAGACGTCGAGGGGCGTGCGCGGGTTGTTCACCAGGTTGCGCACCACGCCGTAATTCTTCAAAAAGTTCCGCTGTGTGCCCAGGATGCGGAGGGCTTCTTCGGCGATATTCTTCATCGAAGCAAAATTTTCCACCTCGCTGTCGCTGAGCTTGGGGGAGGCCAGGACAGCGCGATAGACGACCTTGCTCGGGTCGCGGACCAGCATGAGGCGCTCGTCCTTGCTGCCTTTGAGCGCCACCTGCACCCGTTCCGAGACCGACATTCGCGCCACTTTCTGTGTGAGGCTGATGCGCTCGCGTTTCTGGTCCTCGGGAGCGTGGGCTTCGTGCTCTTCCTCGCGGCTTAGCGCTTCGATCACCTGGGCGGGGTCTTCCGCGCCGGACGCAGCCGGAGGGGCTTCGAGCCGCTGGCGGAGGCCGGCGGGCAAATCTGACCGTGCGAGCGCGGCTTTGACAAAGCCGGGCAGGTGCGCCAGCCGGGCTTGCTGGCCGGCGATTCGCTCAATCTGCTCAGGAGACAACCGCGGCGCCAGCGGTGCCAGAGCATGGTCATCCGCGTTGGCATGATTGGCGATAGCGCTTACGAGGCTATCGGGCAGATTTTTCTGGGATGCAAAATAGGTAAGCACTTCCGAAGAGGTGTCGGGGGCGCCCAGCGCCTGGGCGCACTTTTCGACCGGCCAGGAGGCTAGCGTTTTCTTGGCGGCTTCGCTACAGGTAGGGTCGGGGTCGGAGGTCAGAAGAATCAAGATTTCCAAAAGTTCCTCGGCCGCCACAGGGATGGTGCCGCGCGAGGCCTGTCGTTTGATGATGGGTGGGACGGTGCCCTGCCGGAAGCTTTCCAGAATGGCCCGTTCTTCCTTGGGGGGCGAGACCATCTCTAGGGCGCGGCTGGCCTCAAGTCCTTGGCGGTGAGGACAATTCTCTTACGCTCGCCGGGGTTCCCCAGGGGAGCCAGAGTCTCGCTGTTCAGGGTGAGCACAACAGCGCTGGCATTGCCGGTGATGAGCTCGATGCGACCACTGGCCTGGAAGTTGCGGGTCTCGCCGGGCTTCATCACGCCGCGATAGCTTTGTTCTCCGTCCACCGCCACGCTTACCCAGGCCTCGTCCAGCACATCAATTTGCAAACGCAAATCGGAGGTGGCCGGTGTGTCCTCCGCAGGGGAGCCGCCGCTCGTTTCTGGAGCAGCGCGGTCCGTAGGGGCGTTGGCCGCGGAGGTCAAAGGTACAGGTTGAGGGGGATTGGCCGGAACGACTTCTGGCCGCGAAGCCAGAGGCTGCTCGGGGGTGCCCGCCGCGGGAATAGCCGACGCGCGCGGTGGCCGGGGCGAGGCCTCGGCGGCGCGTTGGGCGCGAACTTCGTGGATCAGGTAGGCGGTCACGCCGAAGACTGCCACTAGGGCGAGAAAGCTCCACAATCCGGCGCGACCTCCGCGGACGGGATGACTGGCGGGAGGCGACACCACATAGCGGGCCACCATCTCCGGCTCCTCATTTGCGGCGCGCAGGTATTCCGCCATCCAGTGGCGCTCATCGAGCTTCATGTAGCGTGCGATGGCGCGCACAAAGCCGCGGTTGAAAATTCCGCCGGGCAGCAGGTCAAAGCGGTCGCTTTCGAGGGCGCGCAGATACCGGAAACCAATCTTGGTGGCCTCGGCGATTTCGGGCAACGTAATCCCGCGCAGCTCGCGCTCGTGACGCAGCCGTTCGCCGAAGGACCCCATCGCTCAGCCACCAACCGGGGAGGATGCTCGGATAATAGGACGCGTTCTGAAAGGTGTCAATGGGCAATTGTTTCGGACAAGAGATACAATTGCCGCATGTCAGTGCTTAGAGCCATCCTAGCAACACTTCTGCTGGCTGGACTTGCCGCCGCGCAGGAGCACGCTTCCCTTTCAACACAGGACGGAGGGCTGGTCTATGCCGACGTGTACGGAAAAGGCGACCGAGGCGTGATGCTGGCTCATGGGGGCCGTTTCAACAAGGAGAGCTGGGAGAAGCAGGCACGCGCACTGGCGGCGGCCGGATTTCGCGTCTTGGCGATAGACTTCCGCGGGTATGGGGAGTCTCGAGGGCCGGGCGAGGCCGATCCTCTGAGCGCACCGCTGTACTTCGACGTACTGGCCGCGGTCCGCTACTTGCGACAGACGGGCGCGAAGACCGTATCGGTGGTGGGGGCCAGCATGGGAGGTAGTGCGGCCGCCAAGGCGTCGATTGAGGCTGAGCCGGGCGAGATCGATCGCCTGGTGTTGCTGGCCGCCGACGGGGGCGGTCCGCCCGAGAAACTCAAGGGGCGCAAGCTGTTCATCGTAAGCCGCGACGACACGCGAGGGGATGGAGTGGTTCGGCTGGCGAAGATCCACGAGCAGTACGAAAAAGCCCCCGGGCCGAAGGAGCTGGTGATCCTCGATGGCTCCGCGCACGCCCAGTTTATTTTTGAAACGGATCAAGGAGACCGGCTGATGCGCGAGATTCTGCGATTCCTTTCCGAGCCGTAGAACCCATCCCCTCTCGAAAGCAATTGTTTTGTTGTGGCTGGGAAGGCAGGCCGGTATAATAAGCTGCCTCTGGGGAGTTAGCGGGTCGGCGGAAAGCAGCGGAGACTGATGTCCCCACGAAAACCCAAAGCCAGCGAAAATCGGCGGCAGGATAAGAATCCTCGGGCGGCCGTTCCGCTGGGAGGGCGCGCGGCCATCACCCTTCCGGGCGAAGGCCCGCAGTCGTTCGTCCACGATATCGCCAAGGCCCTCACCTCCACACTTCAGCTCGACCAGGTCCTGAAGACCATCATGGAAAAGGTCAATGAGCTGATGTCACCGGACACCTGGTCCCTGTTGCTGGTGGACCAAGACACCAATGAGCTCTACTTTCAGGTGGCCACCGGCGTGGCCGCCGAGAAGCTCAAGGACGTCCGCATTAAGGTTGGCGAAGGCATTGCCGGCTGGGTGGCGAAGACGGGTGAGGCCACCATCGTCCCCGATGTCAGCACCGACCCGCGCTTCTCGGGGACTGTGGACCAGATTACCAACATGCAAACGCATTCCATCATCTGCGTGCCCATCCGCACCAAGGAGCGAGTGCTGGGCATCATCGAGATCATCAACTACGTCGGCAAGCGCGACTTCGGGCCAGAGGATTTGGCGCTGTTGCAGGCGATGGCCGACTACGCCGCTATCGCGCTGGAGAACGCCATCCACGTCAAACGCATCCACGAGCTGACCATCACCGACGACGTCACCTCGCTCTACAACGCCCGCCATCTGAACTTCGTCCTGGAGACGGAAATCTACCGCTCCAACCGCTACCATTACGAGTTCTCGCTGATTTTCATCGACCTGGACCACTTCAAGGAAGTCAACGACACCTACGGGCACCTGGTGGGCAGCAAGCTCCTGCGCGAGTTGGCCGAAGTCATTCGCGGCAGCTTGCGCCTGATTGACTACGCCTTCCGCTACGGTGGCGACGAGTTTGTGGTGCTGTTGCCGCAAACCGGCAAGGAGCAGGCCACCGTGGTTGCACGGCGCTTGCATCAGCGGCTCAATGAGAGCCGATTCCTTGAAGAAGAGAACCTCAATCTGCACGTCACCGCCAGCCTGGGCCTGGCCACCTACCCCGTGGATGCCAAATCCAAGGCGGAGCTAGTGAAGCTGGCCGACGAGGCCATGTACTTGGTCAAGAATACTTCCCGGAACAACATCGCCGTCGCCAACGTCGGCCTTCTGGTCTGACGCCCCGCTCCTCCTCCTTGACCCCTCGCGGGGCTCGTGTTAGCGTGGCGCCCTTCCCTGAGGACGGGACCCGACCGTTTGCCCCCAGAGGCAAGGACTCTCGATGGCCGAAGAAGCCTTGGGTATGATTGAAACGCGCACGCTAGTGGGGGCGATTGAAGCTGCCGACGCTATGGTCAAGGCGGCGCGGGTTACGCTCATTGGACAAACTCAGATCGGCGCCGCCTACGTAACCGTGATGGTGCGCGGCGATGTGGGCGCGGTGAAGGCAGCCACCGACGCCGGCGCCGCTGCCGCCCGCCGCGTGGGCGAGTTCATCGCCGTGCACGTCATCCCGCAGCCTTACGCCGACGTGGAAAAAATTCTCCCGCGCGGCGGCTCTCCGGCCAGGGGGAGCAAAGCAAACTAGGAGCAGGCAATGAGCGTGCAGGATCCAGACCTGCTTTCTGTGCAAGAGGTTCGCGACCTGGTCGCGCGCGCCGTGGCGGCGCAGCAGCGCTGGGCCACCTTCTCCCAAGCGCAGATTGACGCCGTCATTGACGCTCTGGCCGAGGCCGCCACCCAGGAGGCCGAAAAGCTGGCGCGCCTGGCCGTGGAAGAGACGGGCTACGGCAACGTCCCCGACAAGATTAAGAAGAATCTCTTCTCCTCGCAGGATGTCTACCGCGCGATTCGCCCGCTGCGCACCGTGGGCATCGTCAAAGAGGATCGGGAGAACGGGCTCGTGGAAGTGGCGGAGCCGGTGGGCGTGGTGGCCGCCATCCTGCCTTCGACCAACCCCACCTCGACGGCCATTTACAAAATTCTCATCGCGCTGAAGGCGGGCAACGCCATTGTGTTGAGCCCGCATCCGGCGGCCAAGCGCTGCATCTGTGCGACGGCCGAGTTGATGACGCGCGCCGCGCTGAAGGCCGGAGCGCCCGATGGGCTGATCGGGTGTCTGACGCAGGTCACGGCGCAAGCTACTCAAGAGCTGATGCGGCACCGGCGCATCGGCGTCATTCTTTCCACCGGCGGCACGGGCATAGTGCGGGCGGCTTACAGCTCAGGCAAGCCCGCCTTCGGCGTCGGCCCGGGAAACGTTCCCGCGTACATCGAGCGTACGGCCAACGTGCGCAAGGCCGTGGCGGACGTTATCACCGGCAAAACGTTTGACAACGGGGTACTCTGCTCGGCCGAGCAGGCCATCGTGGTAGACGAGTCGCTGCGCGCGGCCGTCTTGCAGGAACTGCGCCAGCAGGGCGGCTACTTTATGAGCGCCGCCGAGGCCGACGCCCTCGCCCGGATGCTCATCCGGCCGGACACCTTCCTTGTGAACCCCAAGGCCGTGGGGCGCTTCGCGCCCGTGCTGGCGGAGATGGCGGGCGTCAAAGTGCCTCCGCAGACGCGCGTACTGGTGGCGGAGTTAGCGGGCGTAGGCCGCGACTACCCGCTCTCGGCAGAAAAGCTTTCGCCCGTTCTGGCTTTCTACACGGTGAAGAACTGGCAGGAGGGGGTCGAGCGCTGCAATCAGTTGCTCAACTTCGGCGGCCTGGGGCACACCATCGTCATCCATTCACAGAATGACACGGTAATCCGCGAGTTTGGGCTGCGCGTTCGAGCTCATCGAGTCGTTGTGAATAGTCCGGCGTCGCTCGGCTCGGTGGGTTACACCACGGGACTGTTTCCTGCTATGACGCTCGGTTGCGGCGCCGTGGGCGGCAACATCACCTCCGACAACATCGGCCCGCAGCATCTCATCAATATCAAACGCATCGCGTACGAAATACGTCCGGCCGACACCGCCCGGCGCGACGCCGAAGTCGCGACGGCTCAGGCGATGGCCGTGGCCGAGAAAGCCGCGACTCCGAAGGCGTCTCCCTCGCCGCCGTCAGCCGCTGCGGCGTCCGCGAGTCCGCCACCACCGGCCGCGCCGACTCCCATGCCCGATCGCGGCACCATTGCTCGGGTCGTTGAGCGCTACCTGGCGCAGAAGGGAATTCCTCGAGCTGCCGAGACGCCGGCCGCCAACCCGGCTGAGAGCGCGCCCGAGAAAGGGGAGCCCGCGCCTCCCGCAGCGGATTTTGTCAGCGAGAGCGACGTGCGCACCGCGCTCGAACGTGGCGAAAAAATTGTGATTTCCTCGCGCACCATTGTGACTTCGCTGGCGCGGGAACTGGGGACGGCGCGCGAAGTTTTTGTCGAGGCGGCCGCACCCGCCACGGCCAGCGCGCGCCGCGACTAGAAGGCCTTTCCTCTTCCTTCCCTAGTTGTTCTCTTCTAACAGCTTCCCTATACTGCTCGTGAGGCGAGGAAACGTGAAGCCGCCACCGGTTCAGACCCTGCGACGCCTGGCGCTGACCGCTGCGCTCCTCACCACGCTGGTTGTGGTCGTCACCTACGGTGTGCGCCGGTGGCGCGCGGCCGAGGCCCGGCGCTCTCTGAACACACCTCTGGCCAGCGACGTCCAGCAGCAGGCGGAAAAATTTACCTTTTCCCGCACTGAACAAGGCCACACGCTGTTCACTATTGAAGCCGAACGCACCACCGAGCGGGCCGGGAAGACGACTGTGCTTGAGGACGTCATCGTTAACATCTTCGGCCGCCACCAAGAGCGTCGCGACCAGGTGCGCACCGCACGCTGCGAATACGACGCCGAAGGCAGCCAGAGAATCATTTGCCCGGGTGAGGTAAGTGTTTCGCTCCGCGCGCAGCAGGAGGGGGGAACAGCGGCACCCAGCTCGATCGAGCTGACAACAGGCGCTTTGCAGTTTGATCCCAATCAAGGCGTGGCCTGGACCGACCAGCCGGTGCGATTTATATTTCCCGAAGGCACCGGTGAGGCGGTCGGCCTTCGCTACCAGCCCGAGGAACCCCACGTCTTGCTGGAGAAACAGGTCACAGTTCAAGTGGCGCGGCCGGGCGAGCCGCCCGTGTCTTTTCGCGGCGGGGGATTGCAGTACTACTCCTCCAACCGCGCCTTCGAGTTGACCCCGCCGCTCGAGGTCAAGGTGGGCGGGCGCCGCTTGGTGGCTGACCGCCTGCGGATGGAGTTGAACCAGAACTTCCGCACCGAGCGCATCACCGCCAGCGGGGCGGTCGAGGCGCAACTCGAGCAGGACGGGCGCACTCTGGTGATGCGTGCTGCACAGGCCGTGGCCGAGTATGGCTCGCAGGGCCAATTGGAGCGGCTCCGCGCCTCTGACGGAGTCGAATTCGCGGGGCAGGGCGGCGAGAGCAGAGAGCGGCTGCGGTGCCGCGAGGCAGTGTTTTATTTCGGCTCTTCCAGCCGCGTGCTCGAGCGGGTAGTCGCGTCAGGGGCGGCCGATTTGGTTACCGAGGCGCCGAGCGGCACGCGCAGCCTCCGTGCGCCCGAGCTGGAGCTGCGGCTGCCGGGCCGGGGCGGGCAGCCGCAGATGTTGGCGGCACGAGGCCGGGGAACGTTGAGGTTGGAATCAAAGGGTGAGCGCTTTTCTGCTGCAGGCGACCGTTTGGAGCTTGAGTTGGGAGACAAGCAGCAGTTGCGCACCTTTGCTGCTTCGGGCGAGGTGGAAACCCGTAGCCAGCGGGCCGGGCAGCCGGAGCGGATCACCCACAGCGACGAGTTGCGGGCGCGCTTCTCGCCCGACGGGCAGCTCGCCTCGGCGGAGCAGTGGGGTCACTTCCACGCTAGCAACGGTCGGTGGCAAGCTGAAGGTGGACGAGCGGAGTATCACAGCGCCAGTGCAACCCTTAGCTTGCGCGAAGGGGCGTCCGTCTGGGATGAGAAGGGTCGCACCACGGCAAGGCTGATTGAAGTGCGAGAGCAGACCGGCGAAGCGCGTGCCGAGGGAGAGGTTCGAACCACCCAGCAGGCCGCCGACGTTGGTCTGGCGGGCGGTGAGTCTGTCCACTTGGCCGCAGAACGCTTGCAAACCAGCCGGGAAGGGAACTCGGCGCGCTACGAAGGCCAGGCGCGCCTGTGGCAAGGAGAGAACCGGCTGGCCGCCGCCGCGATTGAATTGCGGCGGGCCCCCGACAGGCTGGTGGCGGAACGAGATGTCTCCGGGTTGTTTGTGGTTTCATCGGGTTCGAAAGAGCCGGGGCCGGCGCCAAAAACGGTGCAAGTGAACGCGGAGCGGTTCACCTACGACAGCAGCGAGCGCCGAGGGGTGTTTGAAGGCGCGGTGAGTGCTCGCGGCGAGTTTGGCACGGTAACCGCGCCCCGCATCGAAGTGTATATGGGGAGCGGCGAAGACAGCAAAGCAGGTCGGTTGGAGCGCATACGGGCGCGCGGAGGCGTGCGCCTCGAGCATCAAGGCTGGCAGGCAACCAGCGAAGAGGGCGAGTACCAGGCCGAGGCGCAGACGGTGGTGCTGTGGGGCGGCAGGCCCACTATTTCCGATCCGCAGCGCGGCAGCGCCGCGGGCACTCGTTTGACTTTGTTTTTGGCGGATGATAGGATTTTGCTTGATTCCACTGAAGGAACGCGCACCGTCACGCGTCGGCCGTGGTCGCAGTAACCCATGGACCAGTTGACTGCCGTCGATCTCACCAAATCTTTCCGGGGTCGCCGAGTCGTTGACGGCGTGACCCTGGCGGTTTCCCCCGGCGAGGTCGTGGGGCTGCTGGGGCCGAACGGCGCCGGCAAGACCACCACTTTCCACATGGTCGTGGGCCTGACGCGGCCCGACTCCGGCCAGGTCAGTCTCAACGGCACGAACTTAACCTCGTACCCCATGTATCTGCGCGCCCGCCACGGCCTGGGCTACTTGCCGCAAGAGCCGTCCGTGTTCCGCAAGCTCACCGTGGAAGAAAATCTGCTGGCGGTTTTGGAGACGCTTTCGCTGGGCGTGCCCGACCGCAGCGAGCGTTTGGAGGAGCTACTGGAAGCCATGGGGCTCGTCCACCTGCGTACGCATCCGGCGTACACACTCTCAGGGGGGGAGCGGCGGCGGGTAGAGATCGCCCGCGCCCTGGTGCTCTCTCCGCGCTTTCTGCTGCTGGACGAGCCTTTCTCGGGCATCGACCCCATTACGGTACTCGACATCCAGAAAATCATCGCTGGCTTGCAGAAGCGCGGCATCGGCGTCCTGGTGACCGACCACAACGTGCGCGACACGCTGCGCGTCTGCGACCGCGCCTACATCATTCACAACGGCCGCATTTTCCGCAGCGGCACCCCGCAGGAATTGGGCAGCGACCCCGAAGTGCGTCGCATTTATCTGGGAGACAGCTTCCAACTACACTAGATACGCCTATGAGCTGGTTCGAGCCCAAGTTGCAGCTCCGTGTTACCCAGAAGCAAATCCTTACACCGGGCCTGGTGCAGATGGTGAGCCTCTTGCAGCTCAACAAGCTTGAGCTGCGGGCGATGATCGAGCAGGAGTTGATGCAGAACCCGGTGCTGGAGGAGGTGGGCGAGGATGGCCTGCCGCGCGAAAGCGAGACGGCTGAGGACGGCTTCGAGCGCGCCGAAAGCGAAACGCCCGCCGAGGAAGCCAATGACCCCTTCGAGGATTTCGACCTCAAAGCCATCTTTGAAGAATACATGGACGCCACTGAGCGTCAGGCGGAGCACGAAGAGGTCGAGCGGCCCTCCTTCGAGAACTTTCTCTCGCCGCCCACCACCCTGGTGGACCACCTGGATTGGCAGCTGGGGCTGACCCTGGCCTCGGAGGAAGTGAAGCAGGCTGCGCGCTCCATCCTTGGCAACCTGAACGAAGACGGCTACCTGACCGCCTCGCTCGAGGAAATCGCCTCCAGTGGCGAGCATGAGCTCAAGCATGTCGAAGAAGCCTTGCGTCTGGTGCAGGAGTTCGATCCCGTAGGGGTGGCCGCCCGCCACCTGTGCGAGTGCCTGCTGCTGCAATTGCGAGCCCTCGCGCCCGACAACCAGCTCGCCCAGCAGATTGTTCGCGACCACCTGAAGCAATTGCAGAACAAGCAGTACCGCGAACTGGCGCGGGCTCTGAACCGGCCGCTGCCGGCCGTACTGGCCGCCGTGGAGCTGATCAAGCGCCTCGACCCCCGCCCGGGACTCCGCTACAACCGCGTCGAAACGCGTCTAATTGAACCCGATGTTTTCTTCGTGAAAGTTGGAAATGACTACCAGGTGCGGTTGAACGAAGACGAGCTGCCCCAGCTTCGCCTCAGCCCCCTCTACCGCCGGCTCCTCGACCGGCGCGCTGCGCCGCAGGAAGTGCGCAGCTACATTCGCGAGCGCTTCGCCTCCGCCATCCAATTGTTGAAGAACATCGAGCAGCGCAAGCAGACCATCCTGCGCGTCTGCGAGATGATCATCGAGCGCCAGCGCGAGTTCCTCGACGTCGGCCCGGACTGCTTGAAGCCACTATTGATTAAAGACGTGGCCGAGCACGTTGGCGTCCATCCCTCCACGGTCAGCCGGGCGGTGGCCAACAAATTCGCCCACACGCCCCAGGGCGTGGTCGAGTTGCGCTCTTTTTTTTCCGAGGCCGTCGGCGGGCCTTCCGGCCACGCCACCTCGCTCCTCAGCCTCAAACGGCGCGTGCGCAAAATGATCGAGGAGGAAAACTCGGCCAACCCGCTCACCGACGAGCGCATTGCCGAGCGGCTGGCGGCCGAGGGCATCCGCGTCACCCGGCGCACGGTCGCCAAGTACCGCGAAGACATGAAGATTCCCAGCACGCACCAGCGTCGGGAAAAGTCCTAGCCGGTTCCTTTTCGTTTCGGAGGTGAGAGCGCCCAGGGGCGCCGTGTCTAGTATGCTGAGCCGTCGCCGTCTGTCCCTTTCTGCAGCCGGGCGCAAGCCCACGCACCGGGCTCGTCGCGCCGCTCCGCTGGTGATCATCACCGGGTTGAGTGGGTCGGGCAAAGCCTCCACCCTGCGCAACCTCGAAGACCTGGGTTACTACTGCGTGGACCACTTGCCCATTTCTCTGATCCCCACCTTTGCCGAGTTGGTGGCGAAGAGCGGAGAAGATCTGCGGGCGGCCCTGGTCGTGGATGTGCGCGAGGGAGAAGCCCTGGCTGAGTTGCCTGTCATTTGGGAGTCGCTGCGGCGACGCCAGCCCGCCACGCTGGTATTCATGGAAGCCTCCGATGAGGCCGTGGTGCGCCGCTTTAGCGAAACCCGCCGGCCGCATCCTTTGGGGGGGGATTTGTCGGTACGCGAAGGCATCCGGCGCGAACGCGCGCTGCTGCGGCCCATCCGCGCTCTGGCCGACTTGGTGATCGATACCACGCGCTTCACGCCCCATGAGCTGCGGCGCTTCATTACCGAGTCTTTCGCGCAGCCCCATCGACGCCGGCCTCTGCTGGTTTCGCTAGTGAGCTTCGGCTACCGCTACGGCCTGCCGCCTGACGCCGACCTGGTGTTCGATGCCCGCTTCTTGCCCAACCCCAATTTCGTTCCCGCCTACAAGCCGCTCACAGGACGGAATGCGCGCGTGGCGCGCTACGTCCTATCCTTCCCTCAGAGCCGCGAGTTCCTCCGGCGCATGCGCGGGTTGTTGTCCTACTTGCTTCCTCACTATGTCCGCGAAGGAAAAAGCTACCTCACCATTGCCTTCGGGTGCACAGGCGGGCGACATCGCTCGGTGACCATCGCCGAGGCCATCGCCCGGCAGTTGCGCGGCAGCCCCTATCGCGTCAAAATCGCTCACCGCGACTTGGACAAAGCAAGCTAGAATTGACTAGGAAACTGCGACGCCCGGCGGGCGGTAGTGGTCGTCTGCGGGCGGGGAAGAGGCCGTGGCTGGCTCGCGCACACACAACCTGAAGCGTCTGTTCGCTTTCGTCCGCCGCGAATCGGGCTGGCTCGCAGCGGGCGTGGTTCTGATGGCCGTGGTGGGCCTCCTGGAAGGCGCAGCTACGCTGCTGGTGCGGCCGGTCATGCAATTGGTGCTGGAGCCCGCCGTGGCCACGCGCGAGATTGTTCTTTTAGAGCTGCCTCACCTGGGACGCACCGTCTACCTGCGCGACATCGTTCCGTTGCCCGTCGACACGGGCGCCTGGCTTGTCGTAGGCACGTTTGTGCTGGTGTTCGGGGTGAAGGCGGTGAGTGAGTATTTCGGCGAGTACTCGGTGCATCGCCTGGGCCACTCGGTGGTGATGGCCGTGCGCAATCAGCTCTACGCGCACACGCTGCGGCAATCGCTGAGCTTTTTTCACCGCCAGACCACCGGCAAGCTGATGTCCACCGCCATCAACGACATTGACCGCGTGCAGCACGCCGTCTCCCATGTGCTGACCGACTTTTTCCACCAGGCCTTTTCGCTGCCCGTGCTCCTCGTGCTGGTGTTTGTCATTGACTGGCGGCTGGCCTCGGTTTGCTTTCTCACCGTCCCTTTGATCATTCTCCCCGTGTCGCAGATCGGTCGGCGGGTCCGCCGCCTGAGCCGCCAGGCCCAGGAAGATCTGGCCGCCCTCAATGAAACCCTGCAGGAAACTTTCAGCGGCATTCGCATCGTGCAGGCCTTCGGCAGCGAGCCGCGAGAGGCGGCCCGCTTTGGCGAGCGCGGCGCGCGCCTCTTCCGCACCCAACTGCGCTGGGTGCGCGCCTTCGCCCTGACCTCTCCGTTGATGGAGATTCTGGGGGCGCTCACGGTGGGCGGGTTGCTCTTCTACGCCCGCCAGCGCGTTGAGGCCGGCGTCTTGACCTCGGAGATGATGGTGGTGTTCGTGGTGGCGCTGCTGAAAACCTATCAGCCGGTCAAGCGCTTGGCTGGCATCTATAGCCAGTTCCAGCAAGCCCTGGGGGCTTCGGAAAAAGTCTTTGACCTGCTCGACCGCCAGGAGGAAGTCAAGGACAAATCCGGCGCCCTTGACCTGGCCCCTTTCGGCGATCGGATTGAGTTCGACCGCGTCGTCTTCAGTTACGGCGACGGCCAGCCGCTGCTGCGCGGTCTCTCGCTTACGGTGCGGGCCGGCGAGGCGGTAGCCATTGTGGGCTCGAGCGGCGCGGGCAAGACCACGCTGGTCAACTTATTGCCGCGGTTTTACGACGTCAGCGGTGGGGCCGTCCGCATTGACAGCCACGACGTGCGCGACCTGCACCTGGCCTCGTTGCGCGCGCAAATCGGCATCGTGACCCAGGAGACAGTGCTCTTCAATGACACCGTCGCCAACAACATCCGTTACGGCCGCCCGAGCGCCAGCCAGGGCGAGGTGGAAGAGGCAGCCCAGGCCGCGCTCGCCCACGACTTTGTTCGCGAGCTGCCCCACGGCTATGAGACCCTCGTCGGCGAGCGCGGGGCGCGCCTGAGTGGCGGCCAGCGCCAGCGCCTGGCAATCGCCCGCGCTCTGTTGAAGAATGCTCCCATCCTGATTCTCGACGAAGCTACTTCGGAGTTGGACACAGAGTCGGAGCTTCTGGTGCAACGGGCCCTCGCCAACCTCATGCAGGGACGCACCGTCATCGTAATTGCTCACCGGCTGGCGACCATTCGTCGCGTGGACAAAATTGTCGTGCTTGAAGACGGCTTGATTCGCGAAGCCGGCCGGCACGAAGAATTGTTGGCCCGCGGCGGCCTCTATCAACGCCTCTACGAAATGCAGTTTGTGGACTTGGACGCGCCCGCCGCCGCCGTCGAAGCCGGGGAGACGCTCTAACCATGCTGCGCAGCATGACCGGCTATGCTCAAGTGCAGGGCGAGGAAGGGGCCTGGCTGGTGCGGGTAACCCTGAAATCGCTCAACCACCGCTTCCTCGATCTGCGCTGGCGCCTGCCCGATGAGTTGGCAGCCGCCGAGCCGCGCTTGCGGTCAGCTGTGCGGGAGCAAGTGCGGCGCGGCCACCTGGACGTTCAGTTCAACGTCGAAAACCTGGAGCGGCAGCAGGTCGAAGTCAACGACGAGTTTGTGCGGAACTATCTCGAGCTCTATCGCCGGTTGCAACGCGAGCACCAGTTGACCGGTGAGCCGGACCTTACTGCCATGCTGCGCCTGCCGGGGGCCCTCCGCACCGGGCCCGCCTCCTTGACCGAGGAAGATGCCGAGCGGCTGGGCGCGCTGGCCGAGCGGCTCTTGGTCGAAGGGCTGGAGCGGTTGGACGCCATGCGCCGCGCCGAGGGAACGGCCCTCGAGAATGACCTGCGCGCCTCGATGGAGCGCATCGGCGCCCACCAGCAGGAATTGATGCGTTTGGGCGAGGAGGCTCTGCCGGCGGCCCACCGGCGCTTGAGCGAGCGCTTGAAGGAGCTATTGGACGCGAGCCCGCTCGACCCCACTCGCCTGGCGCAGGAAGCCGCCTACTTGGCCGAGCGCTGCGACATCCGCGAGGAATTGACCCGCCTCGGCAGCCACGCCGAGCAGTTCGCGCACCTACTGGCGAGCGACGGCGCGGTGGGGAAGCGGCTGGACTTCCTGGTGCAGGAGATGAATCGGGAAACCACCACGCTGCTAGCCAAGGCCCCCGGGCTGGACGCCGAGGGTCTGGAAATGACGCGCGTGGGGTTGGAAATCAAGGCGCAGGTGGAGCGCCTGCGCGAACAGGTCCAGAACGTGGAGTAGCGGGTGGGAAGCGAGCCGCGGGCACAACTCTTCATCGTCTCCGGTCCTTCCGGTTCCGGGAAGACCACCGTCGTCGAGCATCTCTTGCGCGAGGTCCCTCGTCTGCTGTTTTCAGTTTCCTGCACCACGCGGGCGCCCCGGGCCGGCGAGGAGGATGGGCGCGATTATCATTACGTCAACCGCGCGGAGTTTGAGCGGATGATTTCCGCCGGGAACTTTCTCGAGTACGCCAACGTCTTCGGCGAGCTCTACGGCACGCCCGGCCGAAACCTGGAGGCGGCCGCCCAGCAGGGGAAAGACCTCGTGCTCGACATTGACGTCCAGGGCGCCCGCCAGGTGAAAAACCAGTTACCCCAGGCCGTGGCGATTTTGCTCGTCCCCCCCTCCGCGGCTGTCCTCGAGCGGCGCCTGCGCCAGCGCGCCCAGGATTCCCCCGACATCATCCGCCGGCGGCTCGACCGTGCCCGCGAGGAAATCGAGAGCTACAGCACCTATGACTACTTGGTCGTGAATCGTGACTTGGTGGAAACCTGTTCCCAGGTGAAGGCCATCGTGCTCGCCGAGCGCCATCGCCGAACCGGCGCCCGGGCTGCTCCGGAAGATGATGAGGGTGAAGCCCGCGTCGCCGCCGCCCGTCGCGAGGCCAACAAATCCCAAATTTCTGCTATACTGGAGACGTTCGCAGCGAAGAAGCCATGATTGCACTCGATCAAATTGAAAGCAAGTTTGCCTTTGTCGTGGCGGCCGCCAAGCGCGCCCGTCAGTTGCAGGCGGGCGCCAAGACCCTGGTCCCGACCACCGCGCACAAGTTCACCCGCATGGCGATGGAAGAAGTGTCGCAAGGCGCGGTGCCCTTCAACTTGCCCACGCTCGAGGACAAAGACGAGGACGGCAAGAGCAAGAAGGGCAAGGGCAAGAGCAAGCGCGCGAGCAAGTAATCCCCGCGAGTACCGCCGATGAAGGTCGTCCTGGGCGTGAGCGGCTGCATCGCCGCCTACAAAGCGGCCGAGTTGGTGCGGCTGCTCCAGCAGGAAGGCCTGAGCGTGCAGGTGGTGATGACCGCGCACGCGCAGGAGTTTGTCCGCCCCCTGACCTTCGCCGCCCTTACTGGCGAGAAAGTCATCACCGAAATGTTTGCGCCCGGCGGCGCGCCGGCCAACCTCGAGACCGCCATCGAGCACATCGCCGTCGCCGATAGCGCCGACCTGCTCCTGATTGCCCCCGCCACCGCCAATCTCGTGGCCAAGCTCGCCTACGGAATCGCCGACGATTTTCTGACCACCACTTATCTGGCCGCGAAAGCGCCAGTGTTGGTGGCGCCGGCGATGAACGTCAATATGTGGCAGCACGCGGTCGTCCAGGCCAACGTGGCGCGGCTGCGCGAGCGCGCCGTCACGATTGTCGAGCCCGACGAAGGCTACCTGGCCTGCGGCTGGACCGGCCCCGGCCGCCTCGCCAGCAACGAAGCCATCCTCGCCAAAGTCCGTGACCTGCTCGGTCTCAAGCGCGACCTCGTCGAAGAAACCGTCTTGGTCACCGCCGGGCCGACGGTCGCCGACCTCGACCCGGTGCGCTTCCTCAGCAACCGTTCTTCGGGCCGTATGGGCTACGCCGTCGCCGAAGCCGCGCGTCGTCGCGGTGCCCGCGTCATCCTGGTCAGCGGCCCCACCGCGCTCGAGCCGCCTCCGGTAGCGCAGCTTGAGCCGGTCCGCACCACC
>JBOGNW010000043.1:0-3622 GCA_050747425.1 Candidatus Acidiferrales bacterium | reverse complement strand
TCGTTGGCCTGATCCTGGCCTTCCAGAGCGCCTATGAGCTGCGCAAGTACGGCGGCACGGTGTTTGTGGTCAACCTGGTGGCGGTGGCGATGACGCGGCAACTGGGTCCGCTGATGACGGCGGTCATCGTGGCGGGGCGCTCGGCGTCCTCTTTCGCCGCTGAGCTTGGCACCATGAAAGTGAATGAAGAGCTCGACGCCCTCGAGACCATCGGGCTCAATCGCGTCAAGTTCCTCGTTGTCCCCAAGTACCTGGCCTTGATTTTCATGATGCCCTGCCTGACGTTGGTGGCCGATTTTATGGGGATTGCGGGCGGCTCGATCTTCACCACGTTTGAGTTAGGCATGCCCTACAACTACTACTGGTCGCGGGCTGTGGACGCCTTGCTGATGAAAGACATCCTTTCGGGGCTCATCAAGAGCGTTGTCTTCGGCATCATCATCACCGAAGTCGGCTGTTACGAAGGCTTTTCCGTGCAGGGCGGCGCCGAAGGCGTGGGGCTGGCCACCACCAGCTCGGTGGTGATTTCCATCACCGCCATTATTGCCGCTGACATGTTTTTCAGCGGGCTCTTTTACTACATCTGGTGAGCGATGACTGAAGCTGAGGCGATGATCCGGGTCGAGGGACTCACCACCCACTACGGGACGCGGCGGATTCTGAACAACATCAATCTTTCCATCTATGCGCAGGAGACCATCGTGCTCCTGGGTTCGAGCGGCACGGGCAAGAGCACGCTGCTGCGCCACATCCTCGCTCTGGAGAAGCCCACCGAAGGGCACATCTTTATCAAGGGTTTGGACGTTTGCACCAGTTCCGACGATGAGCTGAACAACCTGCGCCGGCGGATGGGAGTGTTGTTTCAAAGCGGCGCCCTGTTCGGCTCCATGACTCTGGCCGACAATGTGGCCGTTCCCCTGCGGGAGCTAACCAAGCTCGACGCCGGCACCATTCAGGTGCTGGTGCGGATGAAGCTGGGTCTGGTGGGCTTGAGCGGGTTCGAGGGGCTGATGCCGGCGCAATTGAGCGGGGGCATGCGCAAGCGCGCCGGACTGGCCCGGGCCCTGGCCCTCGACCCTGACATCCTGCTTTTCGACGAGCCCTCGGCCGGCCTCGACCCCATTACCGCCGCGGGCATTGACGAGCTGATTCTCAAGCTCAAACAGGCGTTTCCGATGACCATCGTGGTGGTCACCCACGAGCTGGCCAGCGCCTTCCTGATTGCCGACCGCATTGCGGTGATGTTCGCCGGCGAAATCGTGGCTCTGGGGACGCCGGCGGAGATCCAGCGGAGCCAGCATCCCCGCGTCCAACAATTCCTCAAGCGCGAGCCGGAAGAGCCGGAGCGCGATACCGAAGCGTACCTGAGGTCGCTCACCTCCTCTTGAAGGAGCGGCCAGGGAGGGAACTGCCGTGCCACGAGGCGACGAAATCAAAGTCGGGTTGTTTGTCCTGGCCGCACTGGTGCTGCTGGCGCTGGCCTTTGTGTTTGTGGCCGGCTCCAATCTCTTCCAGCGGCCGGTGAACAAGTACCTGGTTCGAACCAAGTTTGCCGCCGGCGTGGAATCGGGCTCGGTGGTGCGCTACGCCGGCCTCAAGGTAGGCCGGGTGGACAGCACATCCATTGACGCCAACGACCCCGCCCGAGTGGTTCTACGGATCAGTGTGGAGCCCAGCACGCCCGTGTACGTTGACAGCCGGGCGCGCATCAGCGCCCTGGGCTTGCTGGGCGAGTACTACCTGGAAATTTATCCCGGCACTCCGCAAGCCGCCACGCTGCCCTCGGGAAGCGAAATCCCCGTGGAGGAATCAGTGCAATGGGCGGAGCTAGTGAACCGCTTCGGGGGGGCGACCGAAGAAGCCAAAGGCTTGCTGGCCGACGCCCGCCCGCGGGTCAATCGCGCCCTCGACAATATCAATGCCCTCACCAACGAAGAAAACCGCCAGCGCCTACGCGCCGTCTTGGAGCGGATGGACCAAATCCTCACCGAGGCCCGTCCGCGGCTCCAGACCACCCTCAAGAACTTCGAAAACAGCAGCGGCAAAATCGACAAGTTCATGGACGACATCAAGGAAACGCGAGCCCATCTCGACGAATTGTTGCGCAACTGGGGCAAGCTTACCGGTAACAACGACGCCGAGGTCGAACAAACGCTGCGCAAGCTTCGCGAAACCCTGGGGCGCACCGAACAGACGATGGACGAAGTGCGGCGCCTGATGGTGGCCAATCGCGAAAACCTGGACGTCACTCTGGAGAATATCCGCGTGTCTTCGGAAAACGTTCGCGAGTTGACCGACACGGTAAAGCAGCGGCCGTACACCCTCATCCGCGTCAAGAACCCGCCCGACCGCCGTCCGGGAGAGCCGGAGAAACAAAGATAGCTCGATATGCAGAAGAGTGTGGAGGCGCGTGGGCCAGAGGAAAAGCAGATTCCTCGCCGCCCCCTCGACTCCGCTCGGGGCGGGCAGGGCAAGCAGGCAAGGGCTCGGAATGACAGGTAGGAGCAGGCCCGCGTGACGCGGGTTGGGGCTAGAGCGGCTGCCGCTGCTTCAGGAAGGCCTGAAAGGTTTCCTCTTCCATCCAGAGACGCACCTCGAGGCGGTCGCCGCTGGAACGCACTTCGGCTCGATTGAGAACGGTGCTGAGGGCGGGATCGCTGCTTTGCAGTTGCCAGCTCTGCGCGGCCAGGCCTGCTTGCAGCAGCATGGAGAAAGTCTGGGCGTCGGCGGGTTGGTAACACCACGCCTGGAAGCTCAGGCTCACTTCCCGCTCGATCGTCATCTGGATTAGCGACGCCCGGAAGCGCTCGGAAACCACGCCAAACTCGCGGAAGCGCGCCACCTCGGGGGTCAGTTGGTGCACCGCCAGGCGGGTGTAGTAGTCGTCGAGCGCCACCCAAACGGGCGCCAGCCCGTTCACTTCCTGGACTTGGGCCAGCAGGGCGTCGTTGCGCAGCAGGTTCTCGCGCAGCCCCAGGCGAGTATCGAGCAACACCTCCAGGCTGCGCCGCGTTCCGAAGGCTGCCGTGGAGGGATCCAGAAAAGTAAAGTAGAGGCCCGGCCCGCTCCCGAAGGGATAGAGGGTTTGGCCGTTGTAGTCGTCCGTGCGCAGTTTCTGCTGGGCGAAGAATTTTTCCGCTTTCTCGGGAGAGAACTGGCCCTGCGCCAAACCGACGAAGAGTTCGCTGGGGCTCTGCGGGTTCGGCGGCAGCAGCGCCCAGGCGAGCCACTCCAGGTCGGTGTCCGTATTTACGCCCAAAGAGACGACGAAGCGCTCAAACTGGGCGAAGCGGGTGGGCAGGAGGCGTTGCTTGAGAAGGGTATAGTGAGGCGAATCGCGCAGCGCCTGCAAATCCAGGAATCCTATTTCGCCGCTTTCGCGCGGAAGCTGGTAGAGAATGTCGGCCCGCACCGGGGCGGCGGTCGCTCCCAGGGGCGCCAGAGCGACCCACACCAGGACGGCCCACCGGCGGGCCAGCGGGTTCCTGCGGACGGGGTTCGGATTAGAAGTCAGTAACACGGAAAATATCGCTCACCCCGTTGGTATCGTTGCTCACCAAGTTGCTGGCGGTGGATTCAAAGCATACAACGCCGCCAGAATCGTCAATGGTAGCGGCAATAC
>JBOGNW010000042.1:0-5522 GCA_050747425.1 Candidatus Acidiferrales bacterium | reverse complement strand
AGGGCGAAGTTCTCCTTCGCTTGCCCGAGAGATACCTCCGCCCAGCAGGAGTTCGAGCTCATCAGCTGTCAGCCCCCATGCTCTCTGCGACGCCGCGCGCGTCAAAAAAGATGCTCGGCAAAGCAAGCATGGGATGATTTTTATCCCGTAAGCGGGGAAAGAGCAATCCCCAACGGGATGGCCGTCCGAGGGACGGAGTTTGGCCCTGGGTCGATGTGGGCCCAGGGGTTGACTGCTTCGTGGGAGGTGATTGTCTGTCAAGTTTGCCGGGTAGTTCTTCAGGATGGTACGATGCCAATGCGTTGATAGCTGCGAAACATTACATGGGGCCCGGTCTGCGGACATACAGTTTTATCGCTGTCCACCGAGGAGTCTAACGAAAGGACATGGGCCAAAGCACCGTATTCCCACCAGACTTCATCGTGACGCTGCGTGGTTTGATAGGGATACACCACTCTATTTATGCTCGCGTTCCGCCTCAGGGAATCTACTTCGAGGCGTTAGTGGAGGAAGCATTCAAGAGAATCAAGAAGCCATTCACAATCATAGAGCCGACAGGCCGCAACCAGCCCAGGCACGACCTTCTTGTTGAGAATACCAGAGTCTCTCTGAAGACAGAAACCGGCGAAGGAACAGACCCTGAACGGATCAGCATCACAAAGCTGTGCACGACAGAGCGCGAACCTTGGACACCGGATGTGCTCGTGGAGCGGGCAATGGAACACCTTCGCAGGCACGACGTTATACTAATGCTTAGGGCGGTCTGGGAATTGCCGGTAGTAATTCACTACCAACTGCTGGAAATCCCAGTTGATATTCTCAGACTGATCCGAGCCGCAAAATTGCAACCAGTTGGTAAGCGAAAAGGTCGCCAAAGCTTGGGTGCAGATATGTATCGCGGAGATGAAAAGCTATACCACGTTCACTTTGACGGCTCAGACGGAAAGTGCCAGATCAGAGATTTGAACGTCCAGCACTGTAGCATGCTCGAACAGTGGGACACTCAGATCCGCGATTAGGCCGAGAAGCAACTATTCACACTTCTTGGACTTCCGGAAGACCAGCCAGTAACAATGCCGGCGCCGACTATGGTGGGCAACCTTCCACTTAGGATCGATTATGGGCCCCTTTCGGATCTTTATGATGCAGTCGCAAGAACGAAACCCCGCTGCCTTGGCTGCCTGGACAAAATCAACGTGAGCCCACTGATACTGGTGGTCGTGGATGTAGTCGCTTATCTTGCAGAGCAGTATACCTTCGGCCCTTAGTACGCGATAGGCCTCTTGGAGAAACGGAGGATAAGTGTGAGAAAAGTTGTAGCCGTTTTGCCTTGAGGACCGAAGAGCGAGCCCGAAGCGCGTGTTGAAGTCCTTCGACTTGTCTTTTCCCTGATTGGGAACGTGGGGCGGGTCGTAAACAACGACATCAAAGGATTTGTCCCGAAACGGCATGTTAGTATTGTCCCCAACGATCGGGGGACGGTGGGAGGGATCAATGTCCATCCCAATGACAGGGCGTTTGCTGCCGCGCCAGAATCGCCCCTCATTCACGGTAGCGTCGAGGATTCTTCTCGGAGGCCTGCGGGGATAGAAGGAAAGCATTTTCTCCAAGAGTTCTGCGTCTTCGCCCTCCCATACGGAGGCCAGTGGGACGTACCTTGACTCGCGCAAGGTCTCTTGTGCTCCCGCAAAGAGACCCTCCGTTAAAAGGATTCTTCCCGCCTTGGGCACTACTAACCCCTCCTATGGCTTCCTGCCACTAACTCTAGCAAATTTGTGCCCATAACACTTATAACCCGCACTTACATCGGCTACAACTCTTCCGGCTGGCGCAGGAGGTTTTCGAAGCGGGTGAACTCGCGCAGGAAAGCGAGATGGATCTTGCCGGTGGGGCCGTTGCGCTGCTTGGCGACGATGAGCTCGGCCCGGCCCCGCTCCTCTTCCGAGACGGCGTCGGGGTCGCGGTAAACTTCGGGGCGGAAGATGAAAGCTACCACGTCGGCGTCCTGCTCGATGGAGCCCGACTCGCGCAGGTCGCTCAACTGCGGCCGGTGGTCGCCGCCGCGCTGCTCGGGGGCGCGGCTCAACTGGCTGACCGCCACCACCGGCACGCGCAGCTCCTTGGCCAGCCCTTTCAGGCCCCGCGAGATGGCGGAAATCTCCTGGGTGCGGTTTTCGTAACGGCCCCGGCCACTCATCAATTGCAGGTAGTCCACCACCACCAGCGCCACCCCGTGCTCGGCCTGCAGGCGCCGGCATTTGGCCCGCATCTCCAGCACGGTCAGCGCCGGCGTGTCGTCAATAAAAACCGGGGCTTCCGCCAGCCGCGTCAGCGCCGCCATCATCCGGCCCATTTCCTCGCGGTTCAAGAACCCGCTGCGGAACTTGTGCGAATCAACGCGTGCCTGGGCGCAAAGCAGGCGGAAGAGCAGCTGCTCGCGGGCCATCTCCAGGCTGAAGACGGCCGCCGGCTTGCGCAGTGCCATGGCCGAATGCTCGGCAAAATTTAGCGCCAGCGCCGTCTTGCCCATACCGGGCCGACCGGCAACGATGATCAGGTCGGAAGCCTGCAGCCCGGAGGTGAGGTTGTCGAAGTCGGTGAAGCCAGTCGGCAGCCCGGTGAGGTGCTGGGCGCGGTCGAAAAACTCCTGGAGGTTAATGGTCTTGGCAATTTCCTTCAGGGGCAGCAGGCCGACGCGGATGCGCTCTTCGGCCAGGGCGAAGATGGAGTGCTCGGCGCGGTCGAGCACCTCATCGGCCTCCTCTTCGGCTTCCAGGGCCTGGTTGATGATGTTGCTCGACGCGTTGATGAGGTTGCGGAGGAGGGCGCGCTCTTTGACGATACGGGCGTAGTGGTCGACATTGGACACCTTGGGAACGCCGTCCACCAACGTTGAGAGATAGGCGGCGCCGCCAATGGCCTCCAACTCGCCCGCCCGCACCAACTCGTCGTTCAGGGTGAGAAGGTCAATGGGGCGGTTGGCCTCCGAGAGCCGGGTGATGCGGGCGAACAGGCGCCGGTGGGCGTCGAGAAAGAAGTCGCCCTCGTCGAGGAGTTCGATGACGGTGTGAAAGGCCTGGTTATCGAGCAGGATGGCGCCGAGAACCGAGCGCTCGGCCTCGAGGTTACTGGGCAGCTTGCGATCTAGGGTAACGTCAACGGCCAAGACCTGCCTCCGCGCACACCCGCAGGGAGAAACACTTTCGCCTTATTTTCGCTCTCGGCGAGCTCTCAGGTCAAGTAGGAAAGCAGGCCGTTGGGCTTCCCGACTGCCCTCGAGGGACGAATAACTCCCGTCGGGCGTGACCAGGCTGTCCCGCTGCTCGAATCCTTGCTGGCCGAGGGTTCGGAGCAAAGACGCGAACCCGGGACGGCCCGGCCGCGCACCCACGGGCGTGTGCCTGAGTGCCCGGATGCGAACCCGCTCCGATTCAGACTCGCCTGAGTGCCGACGAGCCCGCTGATGAGCGAGTCCGTATCCGGGCACGCTTGAAGTGGTTCGCCCGGTTCACCAGCAATCCCCAAACGGAAACTGCCAGCCTCCGACCGAAGCCGCCTTCGAGCATTTCCCGCTGCGGTGACTGCGGGCCAGCGGGCTCGCTTTCGCGAGCCGCTGTAGCACCGAGCAGCCCTCCCCCGCCGGCAAACGCTATTCACATCCGCCTGGGGCCGGCATTCCGGCCCGCGGGGCTCCTCCCTCCTGATTGCTCAGAAGGGATGAGGAGCAGGGAACTCAAACACGCGGGACGATTGTGGGTGCCGCCCTACGATGAAGCAAGCGGAAAGCGACCCGAGCCTGTGACTTTTCGGTGGAAAAACCGAGAAACTTGTTAGCGGATGTGGAAAAGGACCGGCGCGCAGGCCGAGCCACCTGTCATTCTGAGCGAAGCGAAGAATCTCAGCCGAAGCTACAACGCGGAACTGAGATTCTTCGGCCCGGGGGCCTCAGAATGACACGCTGTTGCGGAGACGCGGCTAGAACTTGAGCACGAGACCAACTGAGGGAGCGTGATTTAGCATGACACCATCGAGAGAGCCCGGGCCACCCAGCAAGTCCATCCTCCCGAGCTTGGGCCTCGGGGCGAGAAACAACCTGTATTCTGCCCGTAAGGCGACGTGAGAGCGGAGAGCGATGTCCAGCCCTGCCCCAAAGTTACCGCTGAACTTCGTGGGGGAGGGGAAGCCGCTGAAATGGGCGAAGCCGAGGCCTACGGTACCAAAAGGTTGGTAACGAGCACCCCGTTTGAGGTACCGGACGTAGTTAAATGAGACGAATACAGCAGTCACTGGGACAGTAACGACGAGCTCTGCTGTGCCTGACGGAGTGAACACCACGTCTCTTTCGGTGTAATCAGTCTCCGCGACCGAATAACCCGCCTCGAGGGCGTCATCTTTGGTGAAGTAATACCGAAGCCCCACAAACAAGCGTGTGCCAGTTGCAAGGGAATCCGTCCTTCGCGCCGGAAAAAACACGATCGTGCCTGTTGTGATGTCGAAGAAGGGGATTTGGATCTGGGCCGAGGTGTCCGAAAAGAGGGAGGGGCCGAGCTGTAAGAAAATTTCCCCGCGGGTCTCAGGCTCTTGCGCGCAGAGGGATAGGCTTGCGGTGAGCAAGAACAAGAGCGTAGCCGTGAACTTCGGCCCCGCCCAGTTCGGGTGCACTTCTGTGGTGTGTGAGTGCATCCTCGGGGCGATGTTCCCTCAAAATCGGACGGCGAGGCCCGCGGTGGGGGTGACGTTATGGACTATGCCGCCGGGGTCTAGATCGCGGCCAAGCTGGAGGCGTCGGGTAACAAAATCGCGCAACTCGACTCGCCCGCTCAGCGGTCCACACAATCGAAGGTCGAATCCACCGCCCAGATTCCCGGCAATATGAACCCTCTCGAATCCAAATCCCAGGTCGTAGACGGTGAAGCCCAGCCCTCCAGTGACGAAAGTTCGAAACCGACCCTTCTGCGACGTACGGAGCACGTAATTGAACGCGACGTTATGGGTTTGAACTGGCACAAAGAGGAAGCTGAGCGCGGTGGGGAAGGCCGCGCGGCGGCGAAATTCCGTTCCGCCGTAAGAATAGCTGGCTTCTATCGCATGCCGTCGCCCGACGTAGACACGGCCGCCTGTGAACAAGCGGCCTCCGGTTGAAAAGGAGGTTGTACTGGTGAAGGGGAGGGTTGGAGGGAGGCCTGGGAGAGGCGGGAGGACAACGACGCCTGTGCGCGACGCCGACGAAAAGAAAGAGAACCCACCCTGGACAAAAACCTCAAAGCGCTTGCTCGGCTCCTCGGCCGAGGCAGCCAGGCTTGAGGCGAGGAATATCAGGAAAGCGCCTGTGAGCTTGGGCCCTGCGATTCCGCTATGGCGCTCTCCCGTGAGCACATGCATCCGGATACAGTCTGGGTCCTGGCAGATGGTCTGGCATTCTACCGGCTCTCCCACAACCGATATGGTGCCAAAAGCTCCGCTGATTCCTTAGCGGCTGTATTCCCCGCCCTCCGCGGCGGGTTATTCGCTTTCGCGGACGA
>JBOGNW010000041.1:0-4646 GCA_050747425.1 Candidatus Acidiferrales bacterium | reverse complement strand
GCGCAGCCGCTCCTGCGCTTGCCGCCGCGCTTCTTCGTAGGGCATGGCGGCCACACGCTCGAACTCGGCGCGCGCGCGGTCGGGATGGTTTTGCGCCAGGAAGATTTCTCCGCGGCGGAGTCCCGTGTAGGCTTTGAGCAGGCCATCGGCGGCGGGTTTCTCGCTAACGCGGGCGTAGGCGTCGAGCGCTTCATTCCACTGATTCTGTCTCTGGTAGAGGACGCCCACCTGGTACCAGAGACGCTCGCGGGGCAGTTTGTCATAGCCGGGCCGGCCGCGTTCCATATCGCGCGCCACCTCGGCGTAGGCCGCCAGCGCTTTCTCGTGCAGGCCCTCGCGGGAGTAGGTGCGGGCGATTTCCAAGCGGATGAGGGGATTGCGCGGATAGTAATCGGCGAGAGTGGTGAGGACCTGGCGGGCGTATTGATGGTAGCGTTCGCGGCTGTAGGCGACGGTCAACAGGAAAGCGGCGGCGCTGGTGGCGTGCTTGCCGTGGGTCATGGCTTCCTGAATGAGTTGCAGCCCGCGCCGCTTGCCGCCTCGATAGCCGAGCAGAAAAGCCAGCCACTTCACCCCGCCGGGGATGCTGCCCATGACGTATTGGTAGACGCCGGGGACGAGCTTGGCGTCGTGGTAGTTGGGGTCGAGGCGCAGGAGTTTTTCATGGAACTCATTGGCGCGCGAGCCAGTCCGCAGGGCGTCGAGCCAGCTTTTTTCGATAGTGAACTTGTAACTTCCCTCGATGGCGTAGGAAACGCCTAGGGCGTAGAGGGCCTCCGTGTCCCGCGAATTTTCCTTGAGGCGGGCCTCGCAGATTGCCCGCACGCGAGACAGGGTGGCTTTCAGTTTGGCGATCTGTTCGGGGTCAGGCGCGAGTTTCTTGACCTCGAGGAAGCTGTTGCTGGCGTCGTAGAGGTTGCCGTCCAGCAGCCCCAGCCGGTACATTTCCTGAAACAGCAGGGTGTTGGCGACATAGTTATGGAAAACCGGATTGCCGGGCTCGAGGGCCAAGGCCCGGTCGAAATCGGCCAGCGCTTCGCGGTATTCGAGATTGTAGAAGTGGTTTTGGCCGGCGTAGGCATAGGCCCAGGGGTCAACTTCGTCGGCCGCGGAGCGTAGCGGACTTAGAAGAAAGAGGGCGGGGAAGAGAGCAAGTTGCAGAAGGCTTCTTGGCCAGCTTCCTCGGCGCAAATAGTTACCCGCTCCCGTCGGCCTTATTTTACTCGATCCTGTGGGTTGCCGCAGCACTCATCGCCTCACTGGTAAGGATGCACGTTTCGGGCCAAAGGGTGGAAGCGGAGAGATTTCCGGGTGGGGAGCAACCACCTCAGGAGCGGCGATTGAGTTTTTCGGCCAGGGCGCGCTCCAGGCGTTCGCGCACGCCGGCGGGCAAGGGGAGGGGTTCGCTGTTGCAGTAGATCTCGATGGTTTGGCGACAGGTATTCACCACCAGGCGGCAGTCGGTGCACTGGGCCAGGTGGCGGCGCAGGTCTTCGGCCAAGGCAGGATCGAGCTGCCCGTCCAAGTAGTCGTTCAAATCACGAATTACGCCTTTGCATTCCACGCAGCTACCCTCGCCGAAAGTATTTGTTCAGCTTCTCGCGCAATTTCAGCCGTCCGCGCAGCAGGCGCGATTTCACTGCGGGCACGGAGAGCCCCAGCAGGCCGGCGGTCTCCGCGGTGGACAAATCTTCGATGTCGCGCAAGGTGACCACGGTGCGGAAGGGAGCTTCGAGAGTGCTGATGGCACCGCGGAGAATTTCCTCGAGTTCGGTCTTGGCGAAGCGCTGCTCGGGGTTGTCGCCCCAGTCCTCGACCTCGCGGGGATAAGGCTCGCCGTCTTCGCCGGGGACGGGTTCGTCGAGGGAGACCTCGCGGCTGCCGCGGCGCTTGCGCAGCTTCATCAGGGCTTCGTTCACCGCGATGCGCACCAGCCAGGTGTAGAAGCGCGAGTTGCCCTGGAAGCGGTCGAGGTGGCGGTAGGCTTTGAGAAAGGTTTCCTGCAAGACATCCTCGGCGTCCTCCTGATGGCCGGTGATGTTGAGCGCCAGCCGGTAAATGTTGCGGTCGTACTGGTTCAGCAGCGTGGTGAAGGCGTCGCTGCTGCCCGCGCGGGCTTCGGCCACTAAGGTGGATTCGTTTTCGAGGTGAGTGGGCATAGCTGCTCGTGGGCGTCAAACGCCGTCAGACACGACATTGTCGCGCACCCGGCCCTCCCCGGCAAGGCCGAGGCCGCCGGTTTCTCTCTCAAGAGATGAGTGGGGGGCGGGGAAGGTCGCAAGAAACGCGCGAGCGGGGCCCCCTTGACGGGGCCGGAGTCCTGGGGGTAGAGTTGAACGAACGTTCGATAATATGACAGCCACGACCGCGACCGTGCCCCGACGTCCGACAGGCCGCACGCTGCGCGGCCCCAAGCTCGAGCGCCTGCTGGCCTGCGCCACCCAGGTCTTCTGCGAAAAAGGCTACGAGGGGGCCAGTATCCGCGACATCGCCCGCCGCGGCCGCATTTCGCTGGCCGGACTCTACTACTACGTGCACAGCAAGGAAGAGCTGCTCTATCGCATTCAAAAGCATTGCTTCACGACCTTACTGGACAATGTGCAGGCGGAGCTCGCGGCGGCGGGGCCAGCGCCCGAAGCACGGTTACGCCGGTTTGTGGCCAACCACATCCGCTACTTCTTGCAGAACCGCGAGGCGATGAAGGTGCTGTCGCACGAGGCGGACAGCCTGCGCCCGCCCTACGGGCCCGAGGTGGCGGAAATCAAACGCGCCTATTATCGACTGTGCCGCGGTATCCTGGAGGATCTCAAGCGCGAGCGCAAGCTGAAGAATCTCAACACGCGCGTGGCGGTGTTGAGTTTGTTCGGGATGATGAACTGGATTTATACCTGGCACAAGCCGCGGGTGGACCCGGACGCGGCCGAACTGGCCGAGCAGATGGCGAATCTTTTCTTGCAAGGGTTGGAGTCGGGGAGCAACGGCGCGCGGCGGCCGGTGCGGATCAGCGGCTGAATTTGTTTTCTGGGAGGAAAGGCAATGGCAACCGAAGCAATGGTCAAGGAAAAGGAACTGATTCGTTACAGCGTGGAGAAGGGCATCGGCACCATCGAAATGAACGACCCGCCGGCCAATACGTACACCTACGCGATGATGCGGCAACTCGATGAAGCCATCCTGCAAGCGCGGATGGACAACGACGCGCACGTCATCCTGCTGCGCGGGGCGGGGGAAAAGTTTTTCTCGGCGGGCGCCGACATCAAAATGCTGGCCGAGGCCGACCCGCAGTTCAAGTATTACTTCTGCCTGCACGCCAACGAAACGCTGAGCCGGCTGGAGCAGACGCCGAAGCTGGTCATCGCGGCCTTGAACGGTCACACGGTCGGCGGGGGTCTGGAGATCGCGCTGGCCTGCGACATCCGCCTGGCACGCAAAGAGGGCGGCAAGATTGGCTTGCCGGAGGTCAACCTGGGCGTGCTGCCGGGCACGGGCGGCACGCAGCGCCTGGGGCGCTTGGTGGGCCGCTCGCGGGCCATCGAGCTGATGGCCACTGGCCGCACCTTCAGTTTCGAAGAAGCGCTGGAGATCGGCCTGGTGAACTACATTTTCGACCGCGAGACTTTCTGGGATGAAGTGATGGCCTACGCGCGCCAGTTCGTGCCGCCGGCCAAAGCCAGCCGCGCCGTGGGCCGCATCAAGCGGGCGGTGCAGACCGGCCTAGAGGTGGGCTTTGCCGAGGGCCTGGCGCTGGAGCGGGAATTGCAGCAGTTGCTCTTCCAGAGCGAAGATGCCAAGGAAGGCTTGAAGGCATACGTGGAGAAGCGCCAGCCGAAGTTCAACGCCAAGTAGGTAAGTGAAAAGCAGATTCCTCGCCCCCGAATGCCTGCCACGGCTGCCTTTCGGGGCGCAAGGGCTCGGAATGACAAAGTAGGGGAGAAGAGAAAGATGGCGACCGCGCCGCGTGTCGAGATACAGCCGGGTAAATTGTTTATCGGCGGCCGGTGGGTGGAGGCCTCCTCCGGCAAGACTTTTCCCACCGTGAACCCGGCCACGGGCGAAGTCATCACGCAGCTCGCGGAAGCCGCGGAAGCCGAAGTGGAAATCACGGTCGCAGCCGCCCGGGCGGCGTTCGAAGAAGGCCCCTGGCCCAAGATGAGCGCGGCGGACCGCGGCAAGCTCTTGCGCAAAATCGCCGACCTCATCGAAAACAATATCGAGGAGTTCGCCTACCTCGAGACACTGGACAACGGCAAGCCGATTTTCGAGTCGCGCTACGTGGACATCCCGATGGTGGTGGAGGTGTTCCACTATTACGCCGGCTGGGCCACCAAGATTCACGGCGAGACGATCCCGGTGCGCGGGCCGTTCTTCAACTACACGCTGCGCGAGCCGGTGGGAGTGGTGGCGGCCATCGTGCCGTGGAATTTCCCGCTGCTACTGGCCTCGTGGAAGATCGCCCCGGCGCTGGCCACGGGGAATACGGTCATCTACAAGCCGGCGCAGCTCACGTCGCTCACCGCGCTGAAGTTTGCGGAAATCTGCCAGCAGGCGGGCGTGCCCGAGGGCGTGGTCAATGTGCTGACCGGCAAGGGCAGCGTGATTGGCATGGGGCTGGTGAAGCATCCCGGCGTGGACAAGATTGCGCTCAC
>JBOGNW010000040.1:0-3232 GCA_050747425.1 Candidatus Acidiferrales bacterium | reverse complement strand
GGCGTACGCCGGCTGGCTGCGCCGGTTGCTGGAGCGCGAGTTTCCGCGGGCGCGTCTCGAAGGGCTGACCACCAGCGCCGACTTGAAGCGCTCTTTCTCCGGCCTCTACACGCGCGCCTGCTTGCAGGATGGCGCGCACTGGTGGGCCATCCTGGGCGTCAATGGCGGAGAAACCGCTGCCGTGGTGGACGGACTGCTGACCTACGCGCTGGTGTGGCTCGACTGGAATCGCCAGCGCTTTCCCGAGCGGGCCTGGGCGGGGCTGCACCTCTTCCTCCCCCAGGGGCGCGTCGCGACAACGGCCGCGCGCCTGGCCGGGCTCAATCGTCTCCGCGTCCGGGTCAAGCTTACTGCCACCGACGAAGACGCCTTTGCCGGCCAGCCGGTTGACGCGGGCGAGCTCGGCAATCTCGATACGCATCTGGCGCCGGCGCGGTGGGTGGAAGCCGTCCTGGCGCAGGAAAGCTCGGCCGTGGAGCGCCTGCGGGCGCTCGAGCCCGACGCCATTGACATTGTGGTGCCGGCGGGCCGGCGGGAGCTCGTGCTGCGCTTCCGCGGGCTGGCATTTGCCTGCGCCGCAGGCGGGCAGGTGAGTTTTGGCCTGGAAGGCAAGCAGCAGCGTTTGACCGAAGAGAACTTTTCGGCGCTGGCGAGCTTGGTCGAGCGGCTGCAAAGCGAGCGGCGCGCCGGCGGCTCGCCCCGGAGTCCGCTGTATCGCGCGCAGGCGGAGCGCTGGCTGGAAAGTCTGGTGCTGGCCGCGCCGCAAAGCCTCGACCCACGGCTTGACCCGCGGCTGCTGTACCGGCAGGTGCCGGCTTTCTCGGGAGAGGAGCGAGGGGTGGCCGACCTTTTGGGGGTTACGCGCGAAGGGCAACTGCTGGTGCTGGAGCTAAAAGCCTCGAGTGATATTCACCTGCCTCTGCAAGGGCTCGACTACTGGCTGCGCGTCCGCTGGCACCACGAGCGCGACGCCCTGGCCTCCGCCGGCTATTTCACCGGCATCAAGCTGAAGCCGCAGGCGCCGGAGCTTTTGCTGGTGAGCCCCGACCTGGAATTTCATCCCACCACCGAAGCCCTTTGCCAGTACCTGGCCCCGGAGGTGAAAGTGACGCTACTGGGGCTCAACCAGGACTGGCGGCGCCAGCTTAAGGTGACCTTCCGCCACCGCGCCAGCGAGAGGCGCCCCTGAAGGCGGCCCCTCTTCAGTGCCAATGCTCCCGCTCCGCCCGAATCAATCAAGTGTGTCCCAGCGGGGGACTCCGCCCAAGCCAGTCGCGGCATCCGGGTCGACAACGAACTCGTATATCCAGCTCGTTGGGGGTGGCTTCCAGCCGGTTGCATCGGGGCTACTCTCCCGGTACAACAGCAAGCTGTAGAGAACAACGTCGTTTAGGACTTGCCGAACGGTCTTGTTCTCTAAGTCCAAGTGGAACTGTGGTGTCATGTTGCCCCGGGACATGACTCCTGGGGAGCCTGGAAAAATACCTTTCGCGGCATAGTATTCGTGCTCTTTTTCGCGCAAGTACTTCCTCAGCTCAGGGCTAAATTCAGCCACGCTTTGGATGACACCGCCCGAAGTATATGCACCGTGAACGGAGAACCTGCTGATTAACATGTTTAGCAAGTTGTTGCGCTCGTTCTTCGCCCCTCGGGGGAGCACGTTAATCAGGATGCCGTCGATGACCTCATAGGTGTACCGTGGGTCCGCTTCGCAAAGGCGTTCTAGCACTTCGCCCACGCTAGTATTGGCTTCACCGACGGAAATGCGGTTTTCTTCTTCTCGCTGGCGGTGCGGTATCTTTTCAAAGCCGATCAGAACCTTCGTATAGTCCTTGCGCCGTAGCTCACGAAGGGCCTCTTCCATACCCACACCCTTCACACTGAACGACGTGAGGCGGAAGCCGAGAACCGTCTCTTTTTTTGGAGAGGGGGGAGTTTCTGCGGCTCCCGAGGAGATCACTGGTTGCCACACAACGAATGCTAACGTCAAACTAATGAACCCTATGATCTTGGGGCCGCGCAACGTCAATAGGTGCATTGTTCCCTCATTGCTTACTGGACGGTCACGGCCGCGCATGTCCAGTTGACATTTTTAGTGGCAACCACGAACCCATTAACCGTAATGGTTTGTGTCGCCGATAGAGCATCCCATCTGTCTGCAGGGACATTGGTCTTGCTCACGTCCAGGTAATTGGTGGCGCGGGAGCGGCCCTCACCAGCCCGCCTTACCCACGTGGCCTTTCAAAGCGCTTTTCCAGCTCGATGCTTGATGAGGTGACGCGATAGATTTCTGTTATCTCACGCACGGATTTGTATCCTGGACCAAGCAACGAACTGAGAAACGTCAGCTTAATTTTCGTGCCTTCGACCCTGATTTGGCCCTGCGGCAGGTCTGCCCGAGACCAGATGGGCTTAAGCTTGTGACCATCGAATGAATAGGCAATGACGGTCAGGCGGTTGTGGGCATCGCCCCAATTGATGCCGTAAGCGAGGAAGGTGAGCCCTTGCTCTTCTGGGTCGTTTAGGGGGTGTAGCGCGATGATTTTGTCCGGCAAACTGTTTTCAACGCTCGCCAACAAGGCATACGGATTTCCCAGCCCCAGAGGACCGAATACCCCGATCCAACTCCGGGTCGATGTAGCACCGATGCCAAGGGCATAGGCTGCAACGTAAACCTTGCGACTGCTCGTCTGGAAGGAAAACGCACTGGCCAGTTGGGCATCGGGATTTCGAAAGCCGAGGACGTCTCGCAATTCATTCTCCAGATCCTGAGCTGAGGGCCTAGGTTGTCGGTTGAGGGCAGACACAATTCCCTGGTTGACCACAGCCTGAATCGGGAGGAGGCGTCGGTTGTAATCCTGCCAAGTGTACTCTGGTTGCCTCCCCTCCCTGAGTGTAGCCTCGGCGGCCACGTGGACCTGTTGGTAGAGTTCCTGGAGCATCTGGCCCGCCCGCTGCAGTTCCGTCTGCGCACACAGCGAAGTGCTGATACTGAGAACGAGCGCTACCGCTAACGAGGCTATTCGTCTAGGCATGTCTGTCTGCTTTTGTGCGCCTGCGCCGCGCTTCACGGAGTGCACGAGGCATTCACCGCAGCTGGCTGTGTTGAGCTCCGATTTGCAAGGAAAAGGAAATTCGGCGCTCCGTTGCCTTGCGTGCCGACGCTGCTTACGAAAAGAATCTGCTGATTCTGCGTTGACCATGACGAGAAAGTGGGTGCACCGGTGCCGGA
>JBOGNW010000039.1:0-4373 GCA_050747425.1 Candidatus Acidiferrales bacterium | reverse complement strand
CAAAGTCATCCGCCTCTCTCCGCAGGGCGAGCCGGAAATCTACGCCTGCACGCGCAAGTTCGGCACCATCCTCGAAAACGTCGCCATCGATGCTGTTACACGGCGCATTGATTTGGACGACGATTCCCTCACCGAAAACACCCGCGCCGCCTACCCGCTCACTCACCTCGACAACATCGAGCCCTCGGGCTTGGGCGGCCACCCGAAGAATATTTTCATGCTTACCTGCGACGCCTTTGGTGTGCTGCCGCCCCTGGCCCGCCTCAGTCCCGAGCAGGCCGCCTACCATTTCCTCGCCGGCTACACCGCCAAAGTGGCCGGCACCGAGCGCGGTATCGTCGAGCCCAAAACCACTTTCAGCCCTTGCTTCGGCGCCCCCTTCATGGCGCTGCACCCCAGCGTCTACGCCCGCATGCTGGCCGAGAAAATCGCCCGCCACAAAGTCAATTGCTGGCTGGTGAATACGGGCTGGACGGGCGGCGCTTACGGCGTCGGGCAGCGGATGAAGCTCGCCCACACCCGCGGCCTGATTCGCGCTGCCTTGAGCGGCGCGCTCGATCAGGCTCCCGCGCTCACCGACCCCATCTTTGAACTAAAGATTCCCCGCGAGTGCGCGGGCGTGCCCTCGGAAATCCTTCAGCCGGAGAATACCTGGAGCGACAAAGAAGCCTACCGCGCCGCCGCCCTCAGCCTTGCCGAGCGCTTCCACAAGAACTTCGAGCGCTTCGCTGAGAACACCCCGGAAGGGGTGCGCCAAGCCGGCCCCCGCGTTACCGTCCCCCGCTAGCCGCTGCCCCTTCGACCCCTGTCGTTGCTGCCGCCTATACGGGACTGGGCCCGCGACCGGCAAAACGGTAGCGGGGAGGCTCGACCCCGTTCAGCCGCAAATAAGGAAGCACGTAGGCGCGGTGATGCGTCGAGTGGTCGCGCATGAACTGGCAGAGCTTGGCGCGCGACATTGTCATCCGGCCGCCAAAGACGCTGACGGTTTCGCTGGCCTTGGTGTCATCGAGCATTGCGACAGATTCGGCTGCGTACTCAAACGCCCCGCGCAAGAAGGACACCACGCGCTCCTTGGTGGCTTCACCCGCGAACTTGGACTCCGCCGGCGCCTCCGCCCCCCGCACCGACGCCGCCATGAAATACATGCTGCCCCCGATGTGCACCAACACTTCTCCGAAGCTGCGCATGGGGTCGGCGGGCTTGAAGCTGTACTTCTCGGCCGGCATGGCCTCGGCCACTTCCAGCGTGTAGGCCTTGGCGACGTCCCAGTCGGGGCCAAACTCGCTGCTGAATTTTTTCTCGCTCTCGCCCTCCGCAGAGGTCAATCGCAGACCGGCCGCGCCCGCCAGCCCCAGCGCCCCCAGGGCAGTCTTCAACCACTCACGTCGTTTGAAGTTGTTCATGGCTCCCTCGCAGTGTGGAAATCTTCTGTGCCGCGCCGAAACGATCTTCCCGGCTCCGGCCTCCCGAGTCTATCCCCGTCGGGAGATGGGGGCAAGGAGCGGGTGGAAGTATTGGAAAGAACGGGCGAGAATGGAAGCGGACTGACAACGGTTGGACGTGGTTCAGGCACATACGATACGGGTGGGGCCCGCGGGGTGGTCGTACGAGGACTGGGCGGGGATTGTCTATCCGCTGCGGCGGCCGCGGGGCTTTCACGAAGCCAGCTACCTGGCCGACTACTTCGACACCATCGAGCTCAACGTCACCTTTTACCGGCCGGTGACGGCGGAGACGGCGCGGGGGTGGCTGGCGCGCGTGGCCCACAACCCGCGCTTCCTCTTCACCGCCAAGCTCTGGCAGCAATTTACGCACGAAGGCGAGCTGACCGCGGCGAACGAGCGGGAGTTCCGCCCCGCGATGGAAGCGCTCGCGCAGGCAGGCAAGCTGGGGGCGCTGCTGGCGCAATTCCCCTGGTCGTTCAAGAATACGGGCGAGAATCGAGCTTACCTGGAGCAACTCATCGAGCGCTTCCGCGACTTCCCCCTGGTGGTCGAAGTGCGCCACGGCTCGTGGAACCAGCGGGAGTTTTATCAGTGGCTCGGCGAGCAGCGCGTGGGCTTCTGCAACATTGACCAGCCGGTCATCGGGCGCTCGCTTGGGCCCAGCGAGCGAGCGACCGCGCCGGTGGGCTACGTGCGGCTGCACGGGCGCAACTACGAAGAGTGGTTCAGCGAGCGCGAAGAGGACACCGGGGGCGAGCGCTACAACTACCTCTATTCGCTCGAAGAGCTCAAGCCCTGGGCGCAACGGATTGAGAAGGTAGCGGAGGAGGCCGAGCTCACCTTTGTCATCACCAACAATCATTTCCACGGCAAAGCGGTAACCAACGCTTTGCAGCTTGTGCACCTGCTGACCGGCAAGCGCGTCAAAGTGCCGCCGCCGCTGCTCGGCCGCTATCCGGAGCTCGAGTCGCTGGCGGCGCCGGAAAGCCAAGAGCCGAGTCTCTTCCCGCCCGCCGGTCCTTGTTCGCAATAGTCGCTTCGCGTTGACGCCTCTGCGGGCGAGACCTATGATTAACATCGTGCCATTCGAGGCTCGCCTTGTGGCCGGACAGACCTTTGGCCACTACCACATCGAAGAAAAACTGGGCGCGGGCGGAATGGGGGAGGTCTACCGCGCTCGCGATACCCGGCTCGAGCGTCGCGTAGCTCTGAAGCTCATTGGTGAGGGGCTGGGGGGCGATGAGAACGCTCGCGGCCGGCTGCTGCATGAGGCGCGCGCCGCCTCGGCTCTCAATCACCCTCACATCTGCACCGTCTATGAAGTCGGGGAAGCCGAGGGACAAGCCTACATTGCCATGGAACTGGTGGAGGGGCGGGCGTTGAGCGCAATGATTCCCGCCGAGGGCTTGCCGGTCGAAAGCGTGCTGCGCTACGGGGCACAGATGGCCGACGGGCTGGCGCACGCCCACGAGCGCGGCATCGTACATCGTGACCTGAAAAGCGCCAATGTAGTGATCACTACGGAGGGTCGCGCCAAAGTGCTGGACTTCGGGCTGGCCAAACGCTTGACGCCGGCCGTGGAGGAGGCCACGCGCTCGCGGGCTTCGTTAATGGAAGCAGGCGCCCTCGCCGGCACCTTGCATTACATGGCGCCGGAGGCGCTGCGGGGTGAAGCGACGGACGCGCGCAGCGACCTTTGGGCGCTGGGCGTGGTGCTGAGCGAGATGGCAAGCGGAAAGCTGCCCTTCGAGGGCAAGACGGGTTACGAGTTGAGTTCAGCCATTTTGCAGCAATCGCCGGCGGCCTTGCCGGCGCGGGCTCCGGCCGGGTTGCGGGCCGTCATTCAGCGCTGCCTGGCCAAGGAGCCGGGACAGCGCTACCAGCGCGCCAGCGAAGTAAGGGCGGCGCTGGAGGCGCTGCAATCATCCGCGGCCGTGCCGGCGGCTCCACTGGGGCGAGTTCACTCCCTTCGCTGGGCCTTGTGGGTTCTGGGAATCGGCGCGCTGCTCGTTGGAGGGGGGATAGTGGCGGCGGTAATTCGGGGTGTGCCGTTCAACGTCGGCCTCACCCGCATTGAACGGCCCGCCGCACCGTCCGGACCAGGGTTTATGTTGTGCAAGGCTTCCGCGAATCCTGAGGCCAACGAATACTTGCAAAGAGGCGGATTGCTGTTGTCCGGGCAGTTTGAGCCGGCGCGGGCGCGGCAGATGTTTGAAAAAGCGCTGGAGCTCGACCCGCACTTCGCCAGCGCTCGAGTTGCCTATGGATTGACGTTCGTGCTCCTGCTTGACCAAGGCTATTCCAACGATCCCAGTGTGCTCTACCAGGGCGAAGAAGAATTGCGACGCGCCCTCCAGGACGAGCCCGCTTGCGGCAATGCCCACGGAATTCTGGCGGGCGTCTATCTCCTGCAAGGACGCAAAGAACTGGTTCCCGGAGAGCTTGAGCGGGCATTAACACTGAACCCGAACGCTCGATCGCCCCAAATGTGGTCGCTGCTGTATCACCGCTTGAATGGAGACTACGGGCAGGCTCAAGAAACCGCCCAGAAGTTGGTAGAGGCTGACCCTACGTTTTTCCCGGCACGCACGATGCTGGGGGAGGTGTTTCGCGAGCAAGGCAAGCTGCCGGAAGCCGTCCGGCAACAGGAAAAGGTTCTTGAACAGGACCTGACAAACATTATCGCTGTACGTCACCTGGTGCGGGCTTACCTCGACCAAGGCGATCTGCGCCGAGCGCGGGCCACGCTGGAGCGGGCTCGGCCCGAAGACCGCAAGAACTACGGCATTCGGGTCGCTTGGGCCTTGCTACTGGCGCGGGAAGGAAAACGAGCGGAGGCGCTGACGGAGATGGACCCCGAGGTGCAAAAGTACGCCGAAGTGCACGTGTTTACAACGGCGGAGGCGGCCGCTTTTTACGCCGTGC
>JBOGNW010000038.1:0-3555 GCA_050747425.1 Candidatus Acidiferrales bacterium | reverse complement strand
GCCGCGGCCCCCGTACCTTCGCGTTTGTAATCGTTGTAATGCGAAAAATACAGTAGCGCCCCCGGCACTCGAACCGCCTTGTTGGAGGTTCGCGTCTCCTCCTGATTCTGGCTGACCAGCACCACGGCCGGGCTGGGGTCATGCACGGCGAAGTCGGGTTCCGCGGTCACCATCAGCCAGAAGGTTTGCAGCGGGGCGCTGACTTTGAGCCCTTCAGCCCGGTTTTCGCGGACGACAATTTCGCCCAGGTTCATCGCCGCGCCTTCCTGCGAAACCGCCCACAGCACGTAGGTCAGATAGTCCTGCCCCAAGCGGCTCGCCGCCTCCAGGCCCTTGATGTCCCCGCGGCCAAGCTCGATTTCCACGTAGCCAAGCTTACTTTCGACTTTGACCTCGCCCGTCGCCTGCGGGGCGCGCTCCGTCCCCGCTAGCTCCACCGCGGTTCGGCCGCGCGGGCGGAAGCTCAGGAGGGCGCCGCCCGGCGAGGCCACCTCGATCGCGCGCGGAGGTTGGGGCAGCGGCGCGCGCGGCGCCTCCTGAGCCACAGCGACGACCGCAGCCACCAGCAACCCGACCACCACGATGCCTCGACGCATCTCGGCCCCTAGAGAATCTTTTTCCCCAGACCAGAAAGCACCAACTCTACCCCGAGCTGCGCCGTCCGGTTGTGGACGTCAATGACGGGATTGATTTCGACCACTTCCAGCGACAGCATCTTGCCGGTATCGGCAATCATTTCCATCGCCAGGTGCGCTTCGCGATACGTGATGCCGCCGCGCACGGGCGTCCCCACCCCGGGGGCGTCGTGCGGGTCGACGACGTCCATATCGAGGCTGGCGACGAAGCCGGCGGTGCCGTCGGTGGCCCGGGCCAGCGCTTCCTGCATCACGCTGCGCAGCCCGCGCTCGTCAATCTCCCGCATGGTAAAGGCGCGCACGCCGGACTGCCGGACGATTTTCTTCTCCTTGCTGTCCAGGTTGCGCACTCCGACCAAGCTGCAATTCTCCGCCGCCACCTTAGGAGCAAAATCGAAAATGTGCGTCAACTCAGGCGGGCCGAGACCGAGCGAATTGGCCAGCGGCATGCCATGAATGTTCCCGCTGGGAGAGGTTTCGGGGGTGTTCATATCGCCGTGGGCGTCCAGCCACATACAGCCGATTTTTTGGTTGTTCTTGTGGTAGAAGGCCGAGACGCCGGCGTGGCAGCCGATGGCGATGGAGTGGTCGCCGCCCAGCACCAGCGGCCAGTAGCCTTCTTCCAGCGTGCGCAAGACGACTTCGCCCAGCTCTTTGCAGGTTTCGGCGATTTCCGGCAGATACTTGGCGCGTTTTTCGCCGATGTGCATCTCTTCCGGGACGCGCACGGAAATATTGCCCATATCCTCGACCGTGTAACCCAGCGCGCGCAGGCGGGCGTTCAACCCTGCCACACGCAGCGCCGAGGGCCCCATGTCCACACCCCGGCGGTCCTGCCCCAAGTCCATGGGCACGCCGATGATGCGTACTTTGCCAGTCGGCATAACTCCTCGGGGCTCCTCCGCCCTCCTCCATTCTACCCGCAGTCCGAGATTTCTGGCTGGGTTCGCCTCAGGGGTAGAGGCGATACAGCATCCGGGGAAACGGAATGGTCTCGCGGATATGCGGGATGCCGGCGATCCAGGCTACGGTGCGTTCGATGCCGAGCCCGAAGCCGCTGTGGGGCACGCTGCCGTACTTGCGCAGGTCGAGATACCAGGAGAAAGCCTCTTCGGGCAGGTTCTGCTCGCGCAGCCGCTGCCGCAGCAGTTCATAACTCGAGATGCGCTGGCTGCCGCCGATGATTTCCCCGTAGCCCTCCGGCGCGATCATGTCCATACAGAGCGCCAGCTCCGGGCGCTGCGGGTCAGGCTCCATATAGAACGCCTTGGCCTTGGCCGGGTAGCGGTGCACGATGACCGGCTTGTCAAATTGTTCCGAGAGCAGGGTTTCGTCAGCCCCGCCCAGGTCTTCGCCCCAAGCAAGCTGGCTGCCTTTCTGGTGGAGCTGCTCGAGCGCCTCGTCGTAAGTGAGGCGACGGAAGGGCGGCTTGATGGCCTCGAGCTTGCTCGTGTCGCGTTCCAGCGCTTCCAGGTCCGCCCGGCACCGCTCCAGTACGCCCGCCACAATGGCGCACACCAGCTCCTCGCCAAGCGTCATAATGTCATCCAACGTGGCGTAGGCGACCTCCGGCTCCAGCATCCAGAACTCGGTCAGGTGGCGGCGCGTTTTCGATTTTTCGGCGCGGAAGGTGGGCCCGAAGCAGTAGACCTTCCCCAGCGCCGCCGCGGTCGCCTCGACGTAGAGCTGCCCCGACTGGGTGAGATAAGCCTGGCCGAGATCAAAGTAGTCGAGACTGAACAGTGTAGTCGTGCCTTCGCACGCCGCTGGCGTCAGGATGGGGGCGCTGGTCTCGAAGTAACCCTGGCGGTCGAGAAACGCCCGCGCCGCCTGCATCACCTGGTGACGAATGCGCAGCAGGGCCGACTGCCGCGACGAGCGCACCCAGAGGTGACGGTGGCGCAGCAGAAAGTCCACGCCGTGATCTTTGAGAGAAATCGGATAGGGGTCTTCGAGCGGGACCGCCTGCACGACTTCCAGGTCGCGCAGCACCAGCTCGTAGCCTCCGGGGGCACGCGGCTCGCGCCGCACGGTTCCGCGGGCCAGCACGCTCGACTCCTGCGTGAGCGCCGCCACCCGTTCCCAGAGCGTGGGGCTGACGTCGCCTTTCGACACCACCGCCTGCATCAGGCCGGTGCCGTCGCGAAAAATGGGGAAGAGAATTTTGCCGGACTCACGCAGGTTGTAGAGCCAGCCGCACAGCGAAACTTCTTTCCCTTCGAACTCGGCGGCGCGCGCGATGGTGAACTCGGTCATTGGTTTCTAGGGCCGTGGCGCCGGAACCAGCTCTTCCAGGCGTCGGTAGCTTTCAAGAGCTTTCTCCAGCGGGTCGGCCAACTCCCCCGTGTCGCGCACTTCGAGTTGCAAGGGAAACTCGCGCGTACCCGTGCCCAGGGCGCGCATCGCTCCGTCCCACTCAATCGAGCCTTGGAGCGGGAAAAGGTGGTCGTCCTCCTGGCCGTTGTTATCGTGGATGTGGGTCGAGCGCACCAGGTCCCGCAGCGGCTCGAAGGCCGCCTCGACACCCCCGCCCAGGTGGGCGTGCCCGGTGTCGAAGCACACGCCCAAGGCGGGCAAACTGTATTTCTCGATGAGCTCCCGCAAGCGGGCCGGGCTGGAAAGCTCATTGGGAATATTTTCTAGCAGCACCTCGACGCCCCGCGCCCGCGCAAAAGGCAAGATCTGATCTAGGCTAGCGCGCGCGGTGTCGAATTTCTTGGGCGCGAAATCCTCCTGCTTGTCGCCCACGTGCTGCACCAGGAAGCGAAAGGGAATGCGCTCGGCCACTTCCAGCGCCCGCAGGACTTCGTCCACGGCTTCTTGCCGGCGCCCGGGTTCAAGCTCGGCGATGTTGACCACGGCGCGGCCACCGCTGCGGCCCCACACGGTGTCACGGTAGAGGGGCGAATGCAGCGAGCGC
>JBOGNW010000037.1:0-10325 GCA_050747425.1 Candidatus Acidiferrales bacterium | reverse complement strand
GAAGTACACCAACCGCGGCCTGCAATTTCTCGACCTCATTCAGGAAGGCAACATCGGGCTGATGAAGGCGGTGGACAAGTTCGAGTGGCGGCGCGGCTACAAGTTCTCCACTTACGCCACCTGGTGGATCCGCCAGGCCATCACCCGATCGATCGCCGATCAAGCGCGCACCATCCGCATCCCGGTGCACATGATCGAAACCATCAACAAGCTCATCCGCACCCAGCGCCAACTGGTGCAGGAGTTCGGGCGCGAGCCGACCTCAGAAGAAATCGCCAAGCGCATGGAGCTGCCGGTGTTCAAGGTGCGCAAGGTGATGAAGATTGCCCAGGAGCCCATTTCGCTCGAAACTCCCATCGGCGAAGAAGAGGACTCGCACCTGGGCGACTTCATCGAGGACAAGGCGGTGATTTCGCCCTCGGACGCGGTCATCAACCTGAACCTGAAGGAGCAGACCGAAGCGGTGCTGAAGACGCTCACGCCGCGCGAAGAGAAAGTCATCAAGATGCGCTTCGGGCTCGACGACGGCTCCGAGCACACACTGGAAGAAGTCGGGCAATCGTTCGCCGTCACCCGCGAGCGCATCCGGCAGATCGAAGCCAAGGCGCTGCGCAAGCTGCGCCATCCCTCGCGGGCCCGCAAGCTCCGGGCCTTCCTGGAGGAGACCCTACGGGAATAACTGACCGCCCCCGATTGAAGCGGAGGCGCTGCGTCCTTCGACTCCGCTCAGGACAGGCAAACTGCGCCATCCCTCGCGGGCACGCAAGCTCCGGGCCTTTCTGGAAGAAACCTTGCGCGAGTAGGGTCTAGGCGCCGCGCCAGCTTTTGCACCTCGGTCGACACCAAAGTCTCCCAACCGGCGTTTGTCTTCCTACGCTGAGAAAGAAGCCGAGAACCCGGCGAGGGTAGCTCCCTCCCACGGCGACGCGCTTGACAATGGAGAGGGCGTTTGCCTAGGCTGCCGCTGGCAGGGGGGCGGCGATCTTCCCTCGCGACGACTTCTGAGGACGCGCCATGAACGAACGCCAATGCCCCTACTGCGGCAGGCTACTCCTCCCCGACGCCACCACGTGTCCCTTCTGCCACGAAACCCTGCTCGAGGCCGGGCACCACTCCGTCCACTTCCGCAGCGCGGCGGGCGCGACGCAGATTCGCCGCGGGCTGCTCTACATCCTGCTGGCCGGTGTGCTCTACTACTTTGCCGGGGGCTACAGCACTTTCGCCCTGCCATCCAACATTACCTGGCTTCTGACGCAGTGGGCGCTGCCGTTGCTGTTTCTGGGCGGGCTGGGGCTCGCCATCTACGGGGTTTACTGCCGGATTACGGGATGAGAGGCTGGCGGGACGAACGCCGCGCTGATTTTGGTTGCTCGCCGGCGGCTTTCCGCTAGAATACGGGAAGTGCGAATCGTCAATGGGTAAGTTCACTCTCGAAGAAGAAAGCGACGAATCAAGATCGCGGCAGACGGGCCGGCGGGAGCGGTACGCCGGAATCGCGGCCGAGCGCCTGCAGGCCACGATGGATTGCCAGTTTTCCTTATTGCCCTATCAAGAGTTGGCGCGGACCGCGGGCGCCTGGTTCGACGCTGTCACCGAGTCCTTGCTGCGCGCCAACTACGGGCCGCTCGACGAAATGATTCGCGCCCAGGTGCGCGTGGCGGCCGACCAGGGCTTCGAGCTGGATGACATCCTGCAACTCTTGCGGCTCTTCCGCGCGGTAGCCATCAAGGAAGAAGGCTGGAACGAGGAGCAATTTGGCGAGTTGGATGTGGTGATTGACGAGGCGCTGCAGGCGCTGCGGGGACAGGTGGCCTGGAGCATCCCGGAGGGGCTCAACTATCTTACCGGCGAAAGCCTGGCCGACCGCGAGCTCACTTCCGTGGGCGAGCAGAAGGACAGCGAGCGACGCCGGAACGCGCGCAATAAACTCCGCTTACCGATTCGCGTCAAGACTTACTTGCCCGTGGGTGCGGTGGACGAGATTACCCGCACAGAAAACGTGGCCCGCGGGGGTATCTACTTCGTTTCCAAAAACCCCTTCTACAAAGACGTGCGCGTGCACGTGCAGTACCCCTTCTGGGAAGCGACGGACGCCATCAACCCCGAATACCAAGCGGAAGTGGTGCGCATTGACGACCGTGGGGAGTACAAGGGGATTGCCCTGCGCTTCCTGACCGACTTGCGGAGTCAGAAGAAGTCGCCTTCCTAGTCGCGCACGACCCGGCCTACTCGTTTTTCTCTACCGACTTCTGGACGCCGACCCCGTACTGGTAGACGAGCTGCCCGCCGCGGTCAGCCCCCACGGTAAGGATTCCGCTGAGCACCACCAGGGCGGCCAGCAAGAGTTTTTGCGGGCCGCGACTCCAGCGCCCGCGCCACCAGAGCACGAGACTCACCACTGAGAGCACGACAGCCAGCCCGGCCGTTATCAGCATCAGGGTTTCGTGCAGCGCGATGACCTCCCAGGCCGGCTCGGGCACGGTCACTTCGTCTTCGGCCAGCAAGCCGGTGCCGGCCGCGGCCATTGCTCCGAGCGTACCGAGCCACAGCAGCCACAGGGCCAAGCGTTCGAGGTCTGGGCGCGGCCTCCAGAGCGCCAGGGCTTGAACCACGAGCGCCAGCGGCAGCAAGACCACGGGAAAGTGGACGAACAAGGGATGGTAGTTCTCCATCGCCTTGAGGCCGGGAAAGAAGTCCATAGGCCCTCCGCCGTGAGAATCTCAGGCGGGGTTACTATACCCCAGGGAGGCTTACTCGTAGCGGAGGGCGTCCACCGGGTCGAGGCGGGCAGCCTTGACGGCCGGATAGAGCCCGAAGAAGAGGCCGACGCTAGAAGCCACCAGCACCGCCGCTATCACCGCCCAGGCCGGCACGTAGGTCGGCAGACTCGGAACCGTGGCGCGAATGATGCTGCTGATCAGATAGCCCACTACCACCCCAATGATCCCCCCTGAGCCCGTCAGCGCCATGGCCTCAGTCAAAAACTGCCAGACAATGTCCCGCCGCCGCGCCCCGATGGCCTTGCGCACCCCTATTTCCCGTGTGCGCTCGGTGACGGACACCAGCATAATGTTCATCACCCCCACCCCGCCAATCATCAGCCCTACCGAGGAGATGACCACCGTCACCAACGCCACCATCCCCACAATAGCGTGGAACTCGCGGATGATGGACTCGGAGGTGTTGTAGTCGAAGTTGTCGGGTTTACTGATGGGCACCTTGCGGCTACGGCGCAGGGCCATGCGGGATTGATCAATGGCCAACGGGAGTTTGCCCGGGTAGGCCTCGATGCGAACGCCGTGCGTTTTCTCCAGCGGGTAGACCTTGCGGAAGGTCCAATAGGGAACGGTGACGCGCCGGTCTTCGTTCTGGCCCGGGGGCCCCAAGGCGCCCTTGGGCCTCTCGAACACCCCGATCACACGGAAGTTGTGGCTGTTGACGTTGACTTCCTTGTCGAGTGGCTCGATCTCTCCGAAGAGCCCTTTGGCAAGGTCCTCGCCGATGACCACCACCTCAACGCGGTGGAGATTCTCGGCTGCGGTGAAGGGTCGCCCGCGCTTGACCACCGCGTTGGCATAGACAGAGAAGAATTCCTCGGTCGCGCCGCGGAAATCCAGCCCGAAGATTTCTTCGCCCTTGTAGCGGATGCGGTCGATTTCGCTTCGCTCAAAGATGGAGACGGTAACATTGGCGCAGGCGGTGCAGGCCTCCTTCACGGCCAAAAAGTCGTCATAGGTGAGCTCGCGGCGCATGCGCTCTTCCTGGGTGGGGCGGCTGAAGCGGATGCCGCCGGTGTGGATGAAGAAGGCGCTGTTGGTGCCGTAGCTCTGGATCCCCTGCTGGAAGTTCTGGTCAAAACCCATCAGTAGCGCCACCACCGAGATCAGGGTCACGACGGCCACGATGATCCCCATCACCGTCAGCAAGGAGCGCAGCTTGTGGTTGCGCAGGGTGTCGAGCGCCATCCCCAGGTTCTCGCTGATCTCGCGCCGCCAGTGCCACTGCGCTTTTTGCCAAAGAGTCATCGCGAAGACCCTGTGCGCGAAGGTTGCTGAGGATTACTATACCGCAGGCGGGGAGTTACTCGTAGCGGAGGGCTTCGACCGGGTCCAGCCGCGCCGCCTTCACCGCCGGATACAGCCCGAAGAACAGCCCGATGCTCGACGCCACCACCACCGCCGCTATCACCGCCCACGCCGGTACGTAGGTCGGCAGGCTGGGAACCGTCGCCCGAATGATGCTGCTGATCAGATAACCCACCAGCACCCCAATGATCCCCCCCGACCCCGTCAGCGCCATGGCTTCGGTCAGAAACTGCCAGACGATATCCCGCCGCCGCGCCCCGATGGCTTTGCGCACCCCGATCTCGCGGGTACGTTCAGTGACCGACACCAGCATGATGTTCATCACTCCCACCCCGCCAATCATCAGTCCCACCGAGGAGATGACCACCGTCACCAGCGCCACCATGCCGACGATAGAGTGGAACTCGCGGATGATGGAGTCGGCGGTGTCGTAGCCGAAGTTGTCCGGCTTGCTAAGGGGCACCTTGCGGCTACGGCGCAGAGCCATCCGGGTCTGGTCAACGGCCAGGGGGAGACTGCCCGGATAGGCTTCAATGCGGATGCCGTGCCACTTCTCGAGCGGGTAGACCTTGCGGAAGGTCCAGTAGGGGAGGGTGACGCGACGGTCTTCGCCCCCACCGGGGCCGAAATCCCCCTTGGGTTTCTGGAACACGCCCAGCACGCGGAAGCTGTGCCCGTTGACGTTCACCTCTTTGCCCAGCGGCTCCTCTTCCCCGAAAAGTCCTTTGGCTATGTCTTCGCCGATGACCGCCACATCAACGCGGTGGAGGTTTTCTCCGGCCGTGAACGGCCGTCCGCGCTTGACCACCGCGTTGGCGTACACCGAGAAGAACTGGTCAGTGGCGCCACGGAAATCAAGCCCGATGATCTCTTCGCTCTTGTAGCGGATGCGGCTGACGTCACTCTCAAAGTAGACGGAGACGGTGACGTTAACGCAGGCGGGGCACGCTTCTTTCACACCCAAGTAATCCTCGTAGGTGAGCGGCTTGCGCATCCGCTCTTCCTGGCTCATACGCCCGAAGCGGGGGCCCGTGTTCAGGTGGTGGAAAAAGGCGGTGTTGGTACCGTAGCTCTGGATGCCCTGCTGCACGTTCTGGTCAAAGCCCATCAGCAGCGCCACCACCGAGGTCAGCGTGACTACGGCCACGATAATCCCCATCACCGTCAGCAAAGAGCGCAGCTTGTGGTTGCGCAGGGTGTCGAGCGCCATCCCCAGGTTCTCGCTGATCTCCCGCCGCCAGTGCCAGGTGGTCTTTTCCCAGAGGGTCATCGCTGGTCCTTCACTCGGCCCGCAGGGCCACTACCGGGTCATACCGGGCGGCCTTTTGCGCCGGGTAGATGCCGAAGAAAAGCCCTACGGCCGAGGAAACGCTCACGGCCAGCACGATCGCCCCCACAGGGGTACGCATGGGGATGGGGGTGGTGGCGGCCACCAGCTGAGTAATGGCCAGGGCCGTGGCTACGCCCACCACGCCGCCCACGGTGGACATCACCGAAGCCTCGACCAGAAACTGCATCAGAATGTCCCGCCGCCGCGCTCCCAGCGACTTGCGGATGCCAATCTCGCGGGTGCGCTCGGTCACCGAGGCCAGCATGATGTTCATAATCACGATGCCGCCCACCAGCAGAAACACGGAGACGATGCCGATGGCCATCGAGGCCAGCCCGCCAAAAATCTGATCCCAGAGGCCGGTCAGAGATTCGCTGTTGATGAGGCCGAAGTTGTCCTTGTCGTTATAGGCGAGCTGGCGGCGGGCCCGCATCAGCGTGCGCGCCTGGTCCATGGCCTGGGCCATCACCGCCGGCGAGCTGCACTTGATGCCAATCCAGGGGCCGCTGTCGTCGGGCGGGCCATCGCCCCAAATCTTCATGGCCGTAGTCAGGGGGATGTAGAGGAAAGCGTCCTGGCTCTGGCCGAAGACCGAGCCGACCTTCTCCGCTACGCCCACGATTTCAAACGGCCGGCCGTCCAAGTAGACAATCTTGCCCACCGCGTCCACAGTGGGAAAAAGCTTGTCGGTGATGTCGGTGCCGACAAAAGCCACCTGGGCCTTGCGCTGATACTCGCCCTCGGTGATGTAGCGGCCCAGCGCCACCTTTTCCGTGGAGATGACGGCCATGTTGGGGGTGACGCCGCGGATGTCGACGTCGTCCAAGCTCTCATTGCCGGCGCGGGCCGTGCCCTCGGTGCGGCTCTGGGCGCCCACCTCCATGGCCAGCGTCATGCCTTCGCGCAGATATTCGTAGTCCTCGAGGGTCACCTTGACGTTGCGCCGGCGGGCTTCGACCCAATCCTTGGCGTTGGTGATGAGCCCGTAGCGGCTGACGTAGAAGACGTTGGTGCCGAAGTTGGCCACACGTTCGGCCACGTAGGTGTTGAGCCCTTCGACGATGGAGATGACGCCGATCAGGGTGGTAACGGCGATAATTACCCCGAGCAGCGTCAGAAAAGAGCGCAGCTTGTGAGCCCGCAAGGCTTCCAGCGCAATCAGCACCGGCTCGCGAAAGAGAAACCGCCTACGCATGGATGCCCGCCTCCTCTTAGAAGAACGTAAACCGGCTCTGGCGGGTTTCCTTCATTAGCTCCAAATCCAAACCCAGCCCGCTTTTACCACCAGCCAAACCACCCACATAGCAACTACCCAAGCGCAGGCTTTTGACCACTTCATCCGGCGCGCCGCAGCCGCGAAGCCAGTGGCCAGCAGCAGCAGCACCCAGAGATTGAAGAGGTCCACGGAAGCCGCGGTGCTCGTCAGCCACGGCGGCCAGTCCGCCGGGAGAACGGCTCCGAGGTTGGAGGCCACAGGATTTTGCAAATCAAAGTCCGCCGGGTCCTTCAAGTAAAGGAGGGCGAAGGCGACCACAGAGCGGAGCAGGTAGGGAAGGAGCGCATAGGAAGAGACGGCAAAGGCGGAAGCGAAGGGGATTTCATCCCCCCCCAGAATGTTGAAGACAAACAGGAACACGCCCGCCAGGATGAGCGCCAAAACTACCGGGAACAGGACACTGCCGACGTAGCCGAAGATGGGAGCGAACTGCGTCTGTTGCTCGATGATGCGCTCCTTCTGCTCGGCGGGCATCTGCTGGGTGCGCGGGCTGGCTTCAATCTGCTCGCGCATGAAGCGCTGCCAGCCTACGCGTTCCGTGTAGGCGAAGGTAAAGCCGATTCCCAGCAGCGCCAGCAGGAGCAGCGGCACCCACCAACGTCCTCGGGCGACGACGTCAGGGAAAGTCGCCTTGGGGTCGAACAGCACGCCGGTCAGACGGTCGAACTCGCCCAGGGTCTCTGTGAGAGCAGCGGTCTCGTTCACAGGAAACCTCGTCTCGAAGAGCTGGTGTGATTATAGCAGGGGGAACGCCTCACCCGCTTAGCGCTGGCGCTGGTCGGATTCAATCACGCCGTCGCGGAGGCGAATGGCACGGGCGGCATGGGCGGCGATGTCGTGCTCGTGGGTGACCAAAAGGATGGTGTTACCCTGAGCCATCAGGTGATCGAACAAGTTCATGATTTCCGCCGAGGTCTGCGAGTCAAGGTTGCCGGTGGGCTCATCAGCCAGGATGAGCGAGGGGCTGTTGACCAGAGCGCGCGCGATGGCCACGCGCTGGCGCTCGCCCCCGGAGAGCTCGTTGGGACGGTGGTTAATGCGGTTGGCCATGTCCACGGCCGTCAGGGCCGCCGCGGCCCGTTCGCGGCGCTCCGCCGCCGGGGTGCCGTTGTAGATGAGTGGCAGCTCGACGTTGTGCAGGGCCGAGGCCCGCGGCAGCAGGTTGAAGGTCTGGAAGACGAAGCCGATTTCTTTGTTGCGGATGAAGGCCAGTTGATCGTCATCGAGCTCACTGACCAGTTGGTGATTCAACCAGTACTGGCCCTGCGAGGGCGTATCGAGACACCCGAGCAAGTTCATCAGCGTGGATTTCCCTGAGCCGGAGGGCCCCATAATGGCTACGTATTCGTTGCGAGGAATTTCCAAGCTCACGCCGCGCAGGGCGGCGACAGCTACCGCCTCTCCCATATCATAGGTCTTGGAGAGGTTCTCGGTCTTGATGAGGAGAGCCATTGCTTACGGCTGCTCCTTCTTGATCTCCTCGGGCTTTTCGACGCGGACCGCGGCTAGGTGGCGCAGCTCGCGCAGCACTTTGTAGCTGCCGATGACGATTTCTTCTCCTTCTTTCAGCCCTTCGGTGACTTCGATGTCGGTGACCCCGGTGATGCCGGTCTTCACCTCCATGAACTTCGCCTTGCCCTCGCTGATCACGAAAACGCCCTGGAGTTCCTGCTTTTCCCGTTCCGAAGCCGGCGTGGCCACGGGAGCGGCCTCGGCGGTTTTCTCGCCGCGGGCGGTGCGCTCGGCGGCTTCAATATCGCCGCGCCGCCGCACGGTCAGGGCCTGGATGGGGATGGCCAGCACGTTCTCGCGCGTGGCGGTCGTAATCTTGGCAGTCGTAGAGAGACCCGGCCGGATGATGTCGGGCGGGTCTTGAATGGTGACTACCACCTTGAAGTCCTTGGCTTCCTGCGTGCCGGTCTGGAGCTCAGCAGTGCTGCGCCCGGTGGAGCGCACCAGCGCCGTGGTGCCAATCTCGGTGATCGACCCCTTGAAGGTGCGGTTGGGAAATGCATCAATGGTGACCTCGGCCGGCTGCCCCAGACGCACGTTGACGATGTCGGTTTCGTCCACCTTGACCTCGGCGGTCACTTCCGACATGTCGGCCACCGTGAGCAGAAAGCTGCCCTGCGAGTTCTGAATGCCGGGGACGGTGTTTTCGCCCACGTGCACGGGAAGGTTGGTCACCACGCCGTTGATGGGCGAGGTGTAGATGGTTTTTTGCAGCTGGTCGCTGACGCGGGTCAGCAGGGCGCGCGCCTGCAGACTCGAGTTGCGGGCGCGCTCGGCTTCGGCGGTGGCCTGGGCCACGCGGGCCTGCGAGAGGTCAACGGAGGCCTTAGCGCTTTCAAACTCGGCCTTGCGAGAGTCGTACTCCTGCTGGGAGATGAGGCGGTCGGCGTTGAGGCCCTGGGCGCGTTCCCAACTGAGGCCGGCGCGTTGGAAATCGGCGCGGCTACGCTGCAATTCCGCCTGGGCGGTGCGCAGGCTGGCGTCGGCGGCTTCGACCGAAGACTCCGAAGACTTCACCACGGCGCGCTGGCCTTCGACGTCCGCCGCCGGCTGAATGGCTTCCAGCCGCAACAGCACCTGGCCGCGCTTGATGTGGTCGCCCTCCTTCACCGGGATTTCCACGATCTTCCCGAATGACTGCGAGTTGATGTTGACGTAGTTCCGCGGACGGATTTCCCCCGAGGCGGTGACCAGTTGGGTCAGGCTTTCCCGGGCCACCTTGCCCGCCTGCACGGCAATCACACCCGCCTTGCGCCGCTGGATGACCACGCTGACCGCGATCACCGCAGCCAGGACAGCTACCACAACCAAGGCAATTTTTCGCGATCGTTTGAGCGCCATTTGACGAGTTGCTCCCTCAGTCCTCTATGTAAATACGAAAGCCGCCCCAAAAAGTTTGCACAAAATTTAGGTGGGACGACCGGGCGGGGCGGGCAGCCTTACCTCACCTACGTGCAACGATAATGATATTAGAACACCAACAAACGCGCAACTGGGGAGGCCGTCGCTAGCGGCGGTCGCGGAGCTTGGCCAGCAGATGGAGGATCTCCAGGTACAGCCAGATGAGGGTCACCATCAGGCCGAAGGCGGCGTACCACTCCATGTACTTGGGGGCGCCGCTGGAGACGCCGCTTTCGATAAAGTCAAAGTCCAGCACCAGGTTGAGCGCCGCCACCACCACCACGAACAGGCTAAAGAGAATGCCAATCACGCCGCTCTGGTGGATGTAGGGAATCGCGATTCCGAAAAAGCCCAGGACAAAGCCCACCAGATAGATGAGGAAGATGCTGCCGGTGGCCGCCACCACGCCCAGCTTGAAGTTTTCCGTAGCCTTGATGAGGCCGGAGCGGTACGCCATCAACAATCCGAACAGGGTGCCGAAAGTCAGCGCCACCGCTTGAATCACGATGCCCGGGTACTGCGCTTCGAACATCGCCGAGATGCCGCCCAGCGCCAGCCCTTCGCACACGGCGTAGAGCGGCGCGGTCACCGGCGCCCAGGTCTTGACGAATACCGTGACCAGCCCCAGGACTAACCCGCCGACGAGACCGCCGAGCATCCACGGAACGACGGTGGCGGGACTGCCGGAATTCACGAACATCGTCCAGGTCCACCCGGCGGC
>JBOGNW010000036.1:0-2591 GCA_050747425.1 Candidatus Acidiferrales bacterium | reverse complement strand
GGTAAATGCACGGCGACTCGAGTCCGGGCGGCCAGCTTCGGCTCCCCGATCAAAAACCCCACTAGAAACCCGACCTGCCTGCGGCGGCTTCCCGGCGTGAACGCATAGCCCCAAGAGCCGCCACGTTGCTCAGCCTGAATGGTTTCGTACTGGCGCAGGTAGCTTGCCGCCAATTCTTCGAGCCACACACAGGGAATCGGCGGGCGAGACACCAGGTTGCTAGAAGGGGTAGCGGTTGGCAGCGAGCGCTGCGGCAGCCACCTGGCGGCGCAACCCCACCGTGTTCACCGGCTCGCGCTTGAGCAGGCGGCGCAGCATGGCCAGTTGGGTGCGCAGCGTATCGCCGGTAGCGGACGCGGTTAGGACGGTGCGGGCGTGTTTTTCGACGCGGTCGAGCCCGTCAGCGATGAAGACCTGCATAGCGGCCATGTGCACCGGCGCGCCGTCGGCTCCCTTGCGGGCGAGAATCTTCTTGGTGCGCAGCAGGGTGCTCTCCATGGCGTAGGTGTCCATCGCGATATCGGCCAGCGCCGCGGCCACCTCTTGCTCCTGCTCGAGCTTGTCCATAAACCGCTGCACCGCCACGCCGGCGGCGAACAGGAAAGCCTTTTTGCTCGCCATTACGCCAGCGCTTTCAGCGGCCAGGGGCGCGGTGGAGGAAGCGGCGGGCGTCGCCGCGGCGCCCATCAGCTCATCGGCCACTTTCTTCGCCGCGGGCATCAAGGGCAGCGCGCCCTTCATCGCCCGCTTGAAGAGCATGCCGGTGATGAGCAGCCGGTTGATTTCGTTGGTGCCTTCAAAGATGCGGTTGATGCGGGAGTCGCGGAAAGCGCGCGCCGCCGGATACTCTTCGTGGTAGCCGTAGCCGCCCAGAATCTGCACCAATTCATCCACGATGAAGTCTAGCGTTTCGCTGGCCGTAACTTTGTTGGTGGAGCACTCGATCGCATACTCTTCCAGCGTTTTCATGGTGTGCTGGGCGACGTCGGCCGCGGCGCGGTCGAGGCCGTGCAGGGCGGTGTCGATCATCCCCGCCGTGCGGTAGGTCATGGACTCGCCCGCATAGAGCAGAATGGCCATCTCGGCCAGCTTGTGCTGGATGAGGCCAAACTCGGCGATGGATTTCCCGAAAGCTTTGCGTTCCTTCGCGTAGCGCAGGGCTTCGGCCAGCGCGTTCTTGCCGCCTCCGATGGCGTAAGCGGCCAGCTTGAAGCGGCCGACGTTCAGGATGTTGAAGGCCACGATGTGCCCGCGCCCCACCTCGTGCAGCAGATTTTCCGCGGGAATCTTGGCGTTGTCGAAAAAAACCGGGGTGGTGGAGGAGCCCTTGATGCCCAGCTTCTTCTCCTCCTGGCCGGCGGAGAAGCCGGGCGTGCCGCGCTCGACGATGAAACAGGAAAATTTTTCCCCGCCCACCTTGGCGAAAACGATGAAGAGATCGGCGAAGCCGCCGTTGGTAATCCACATCTTCTGGCCGTTGAGCACATAGTGCTTGCCGTCCGGGGTGAGGTCGGCGCGCGTCTTGGCGGCCAGAGCGTCGGAGCCGGCTTCCGGCTCGCTCAAACAATAGGCGCCAATCAACTCGCCCGAGGCCAGCCGCGGCAGGTACTTTTTCTTCTGCTCTTCGGTTCCGAAATAGGCGATGGGGAGGGTGCCGATGCCGTGGTGGGCGCCGTGGGAGACGGCGAAAGAAGCGTAGCGGGCCATCTTCTCGGCGATGAGGGTAGTGGAGACTTTGTCGAGTCCCGAGCCGCCGTAGGCTTCCGGAACATCAGCGCCCAGCAGGCCCAGCCCGGCCGCTTTGCGCAACAGCTCGACCATCAGCCCTACTTTCTTGTGCTCGAGCTCTTCGATCTGCGGCACCACCTCGCCGCTCATAAATTCTTCCGTCATCTGGCCGATCTGGCGCTGCTCGTCGGTGAAGTCCTCAGGGATGAAAACGTCCTCCGGGGCGCGCTCTTCGATGAGAAAGCTTCCCCCCCGTAGGGTTTTCGCCGTGACTGCGGTTGCCATAGTCGTCCTCGCTAGGCCGGAGTGATTTTTTTGAGCAGCTCGAGGTAATCGGCGGGCAGGCCGTGCTCCTCGGCGCCGTCGATGATGCGCTGGAGATAGGAGCGGTCGGGCTTGAGCCCTTTGCGCAGTTTGCGGGCCAGGTAGACCTGCGCCGCAATCTTGTTGCCCTGCTCGTCCACTACGTTCACTTCACTGCGGCGGTAGTGTTCCGGGACACCTTCAAAGCGGTCGAGCGCCTTGAGCTGCGGCTCGCTCAACCGATAGAGCACGCCGTACACCACCAGGCCCTCGGCCATCACTAGGTTGGCCGTGCCGGAGCCGCCACGCGCCACCTTGTCAAAGTTTAGCGCATAGTTCTCCAGGCGCGCGATTTTTTCTTCCGCCGGCTCGCCAGCGCGCTGGCGCACCTGGGCGCGGCTCATATTCGACCCATAGGCGAAGTACCACGGTGTGCTTTGACTCATTTCTCTTACCGCTGAGGACGTGAACTTAGGCGATTCGTTCGAAAATCCCGGCGGCGCCCATGCCGCCGCCCACGCACATGGTGACCATTCCGTATCGGGCCTTGCGGCGCCGCA
>JBOGNW010000035.1:0-9263 GCA_050747425.1 Candidatus Acidiferrales bacterium | reverse complement strand
AAGGGGGCGCGGGGGCAGCTCCGCGGGACAACGAGCGCTTGGAATTTCTGGGTGACGCCATTCTGGGCTTCGTGGTGAGCGATGCCCTCTGCCTGTTGTTTCCCCGGCTGAGCGAGGGCAAGCTCTCGCGCATCAAAGCCAACTTGGTAAACCGCCGGCGGCTGCTGCAAGTGGCCGTGCGCCTGGAGCTGGGCAGGTACTTGCGTCTGGGCGCGGGAGAAGAAAAAACCGGGGGGCGCCACAAGCAGGCCATCCTGGCGAACGCCGTGGAAGCGCTGGTGGCGGCGATCTACCGGGACGGGGGGATGGCGGCGGCGCGGCGCTTTGTCGAGCAGTTTTTCTTCGAGGAGCTGCAGGGGTCGAGCGTGGAACCACTGGCGCGCGCCGACTACAAATCGGCCTTGCAGGAGTACCTGCAGGCTCGGCGGTTGCCTTCGGCGCGGTATGCGACGGTGGAGGCCCGCGGCCCCGAGCACCACAAGAGCTTCACGATCGAGCTCTGGGCGGGGGAGCAGCGCTTAGGCCGCGGCCAGGGCTCCACCAAAAAAGCCGCCGAGCAGCAGGCGGCGCGGCAGGCCTTGGAGCATCTGTCGCTGGCTGTAACGACGGAGACGCCATGAGTGAAGAGAGCGAGAAAAAACAATCCACCCTGCGCGAGTATATAGATTCGCTGCTGGTGACCGTGGTGCTGGCGCTCTTCGGGACGACGTTCCTCCTCCAGGCCTTCAAAATTCCCTCCAGCTCGATGGAAGATACGCTGCTGGTGGGCGACCACCTGCTGGTGAACAAGTTTGTCTTTGCCGACCAGTCGGGGGCTGGGCGGGGGCTGCTGCCCTACCGCCCGATAGAGCGCGGCGACATCATTGTATTCAAGTATCCTTTTCCACCCTATCAGCACTTCGTCAAGCGGGTCATTGGGATGCCCGGGGATCGGCTGAAGATCGTGCAGCGCCAGGTCTACATCAATGGCGAGCCGCTGCCGGAGCCCTACAAGATTCACCGGCGCCCGGCGCTGGGCTCGACCTTTCAGGACAATTTCCCGCCGTCGGACCCCTACATGAGCTTCGGGTTGGAGAGCGATTGGGCGGAGGCTCTGGAGCAACTGGTCGAAGGGGAAGAACTGCAAATCCCTGCGGGGAAGTACTTTGCCATGGGCGACAACCGCGACAACAGCCAGGACAGCCGCTACTGGGGGTTCGTAGACCGGCGCAACATCATCGGCCGGCCGCTGCTGATCTACTGGTCGTTTGATGGCGCGCGCACCTCGCGGGGCGCCGACGCGGCCCCCAGCCCGGCGGCCTGGGATAATTTGGCGCATTTCTTCACGCGCACCCGTTGGAAACGCCTGTTGCGCTTCGTTCGCTAGGGTTCAATCCCGCCATGCGTCGGCGAAGAGGCTGGCTCGCAGCCCTCATGCTGCTGGCCGCGGTGCTGGCCCTGCCGTTTCTTCTCAATCTCAATCTTTTCCGGACTCCGGTGCGCCGCGCTCTGGAGCGGCATCTGGGCCGCCCCGTGGAGATGGCGTCGCTCACGGCGCGGTTGCTGCCTCGGCCGGCGCTGGTGGCCGGCGGCGTGGTGGTAGGGGAAGAGAAGGAATTCGGCGCCGAGCCGTTTTTGTTTGCCCAAGCCGTGGAATGCCGGCTGGCGCTGCGGAGCCTGTGGAGGTTCCACTGGCAATTTTCGGAGCTGCATTTCGTGCGCCCCAGCGTAAATCTGGTCCGCAACCCGGGCCACGCCTGGAACGTGGGAACATTTCTGCTGGCGCGGGCGCCGGGGAATCCGGGGCTGGTGGAGATGCCGCTGCTCTCCGCGGAGGAGGCTCGGCTAAACGTCAAGCTGGGAGCCGACAAGCAACCCTATGCGCTGGTGGCTTCGCGGCTGCGCCTGGAGCCTTTGGGCCCCGGCGGCTGGCGGGTCACGGCGCGCGCCACTCCCGTCCGCACCGACCGCCGGCTCAGCGAAATCGGGGAAATCGAGGTGGAGGGGGAAGTGCGCCCGGCGAGAGAAATCTCGGCCTTGCCCTTCGAGTTTCGCCTGAGCCTCGAGCGCGGCTCGTTGGCGCAACTGTGGACGCTCGCCTCCGGCCGCGAGCCGCCGTGGCGGGCGGAGGCTTCGCTGGCTGCGACGCTGACGGGCACGCCCGAGGAGTGGGCGGCGCGCGGAACCCTGGCGCTGGAAAACCTGCGTCGCTGGGACCTGGTGGCGTCGTCGCGCAGTCCTCGCTGGACGTCGGATTTCGACCTGGTCCAGCTTCGCGACAGTCCGCTGCTGATGCTGAAGGCGCTGACTGTCCACGGCGAGCAAACCGAAGTCGCCGTCAGCGGTTCGGTGGCGAATCTTTTCGGGCGCCCGCAGTGGGACCTTGAGGTGCGTTCCGACCGGCTGGCCTGGGATCCGCTGCTGGCGCAACTCGGCAGTTTCCGGGAAGGAGTGCCGTCAGACGCGCGCTTCGACGGGACCGGCCAACTTTCGCTCCTCTTGAGAGGGCCGCTCGAGAAATGGCAGGGCGAGTTCACGGCTCCCGAGCCGGTTGCTCTCACAGTTCCCGGGCTTTCTTCTGCGGTGCGGTTCGAGGGCTTCCAGATACGCCTGGCGCGCAGGCGGTTGGAATTGCTGCCACTCACCGTGCGGTTTTCTTCGAGCAACAAGCTGGTGCTGGGGGGAAGGCTCGACCTTCTCGCCCCGGCTCGTCCTTTCCGGCTGCGCTGGCAGAGCGACGGCGTGCACATGGAAGCACTCGAGCGCACGGCAGCGGTTTTCGGCTGGAACCTATTCGGGCGGGCGCAGTGGCGCGGCTCGGCCCGCCTGAGCCTGGAGTGGGCCGGCGCGCTCTCTAGCGAAGAGCCGCCGCAGTGGCAGGGCGAAGCACGGCTCCAGGAAGCCAGCTACCACACGCCGGAGCTCAACGACCCCATTAGCGTTCCAGAGGCTCACCTGGTGTGGAAAGGACCACGGCTGGAAATCCGGCCGCTGGTAGCCCGGCTGGGCGAGGACACAGTGACGGCGGCGCTCGAACACCAGGGCCGCACCGGGCGCTGGAACCTGGTGGCGGAAGGGAAGCGCCTTGACCTCAAGGCCCTGGACGAGTTGTTCAATCCGGCACGGCGGAGCTTGTTGTCGCGGTTCATTGGGTCGCAATCCAGCCAGGACCCAGGTTGGCGCCGGGTTGACGCGGCGGGAACCGTTAGTTTCGGAGAGTTGGTGGCCGGCCCTTTTCGCTTGCGGGAGTTTGGAGCCAAGCTCGACTGGCAGTCGGGTTGGTTTGAGTTGAGCCAGTTGCGCTTCCGCGCCCAGGGGGGGCAGTTCGAGGGGCGCGCGCAGGCTGACTACCGCACCTCGCCGCCGCGCTATCGGCTGGGTGGCCACGTGAAGCAGATTCAACTGGGCAGCCTGCTGTCGGAGACAACCCGGCTGGGGGAGCTTTATTCGGGCATTCTGAGCGCGGACCTGACGCTGGAAACGGCGGGCACGCGCCCATCAGAATTTTTGCGGCAGTTGCACGGGCGAGTGGTCGGCGTGGTTCAAAACGGCGCCATCGTTCCCGTCAATCTCGTGGAGGCTATGGCAGCCGCCTCCGACGTGGGAGCTGATGAGGGGGCAACCGCCGGCCCCACAGCGCTCCAAAGTTTGGCGGGAGAGTTTCTGGTGGGTGACGAGCAGGTGCAGCTCGATGGCGCGCGACTGACCACCAGCCGGGCGGCGCTGGAGCTGGCAGGAACGGTCGGGTTCGACGGCCGCCTGGATTTGCGCTTGCGGGGAGACCCGTTGCGTGTGGCCGGTCCTGCGGCCAGCCCGAAGACACTGCGCGCCCTGTCGTTTTCTTATCGCCTCACTGGAACTCTGCGCGAGCCCCGCGTGGAGGCCACGGGCCCCGCCCGCTAAACGCCGATGAACACAACGGAATCGCATCTGAAGCCGGGTGGACTAGGCGCGCCCGCGCGGTATAATGATTGGTTTGGCTTAAGCGCGTGGAGCGCGCTGAGGCGATGGACTTCAAACTCATCAGCAACTACCAGCCCCGCGGCGACCAGCAGCAGGCCATCGAGGCTCTCGTAACCGGGGTGCGGGCCGGCGAGCAGCACCAGGTCTTGCTAGGGGTCACCGGTTCGGGCAAGACCTACACCATGGCGCGGGTCATTGAGCAGGTCAACCGTCCTACGCTGGTCCTGGCCCACAACAAGACGCTGGCGGCGCAGCTCTTCCACGAATTCCGCGGTTTCTTCCCGCGCAACGCGGTCGAGTACTTCGTCAGCTACTACGACTATTACCAGCCGGAGGCCTACCTGCCCTCGAGCGACGTCTACATCGAGAAGGAAGCCACCATCAACGATGAGCTGGACAAACTGCGCCTGTCGGCTACCCGGGCGCTCTTCGAGCGTCGCGACTGCCTGATCGTGGCCAGCGTCTCCTGCATCTACGGCCTGGGCTCGCCCGACGCTTACTACGGCATGCTGCTCATGCTGGAGAAAGGCCAGCGCGCGACGCGCGAAGAGATTGTGAAGAAGCTGGTGGAGATTCAGTACGAGCGCAGCGAGGATTTGCGGCGCGGCACCTTCCGCGTCCGCGGCGACACCGTCGAGATCTATCCCCCCTATGCCGACGCGGGCTACCGCCTCGAGCTCTGGGGGGAGCAGGTGGATCAGCTGAGCGAAATTGACCCGCTGACGGGCGCGGTCCGCGAGAGGCATCTGCGTGTTCCTATCTATCCCAAGACCCACTACGTGATGCCGGCCGACGAGCGCGAGCGCGCCATCGGCGACATTCTGGCCGAGCTTGAGCAATGGAAGGGGGAGCTCGAAAAGCGCGGCAAGGCGGTCGAAGCCCAGCGACTCGCGCAGCGCACGCTGTTTGATGTGGAAATGATGCGCACCATCGGCTACTGCCACGGCATCGAGAACTACTCGCGCCACCTCTCGGGTCGGCGGCCGGGCGAGCCGCCGCCTACGCTGCTCGATTATTTCCCCCAAGACTTTCTGCTGTTCGTGGACGAGTCGCACCAGACGGTGCCGCAGGTGCGCGGGATGTACGAAGGCGACCAGTCGCGCAAGCGGACGCTGGTGGACTACGGCTTCCGCCTGCCCTCGGCGCTCGACAACCGCCCGCTGGCCTTCGCGGAGTTCGAGAAGCGGGTGAACCAGATAGTTTACGTCTCGGCCACGCCCGGCCCCTACGAGTTAACGAAGTCGGCCGGCGTGGTGGTTGAGCAAATCGTCCGTCCCACCGGCTTGATTGACCCCGAGGTGGAAGTCCGCCCGGTGCGCGGCCAGGTGGACGACCTGCTGGAAGAAATCCGTCAGCGCGCGGCGCGCAGCGAGCGTGTGCTGGTCACCACGCTCACCAAGCGCATGGCCGAAGACCTGGCACAGTACTACTCCGAGGTGGGAGTCCGCTGCCGCTACCTGCACGCCGAGATTGACACGCTCGAGCGCGTGCGCATCCTGCGCGACCTGCGCCGCGGTGCGTTCGACGTTTTGATCGGCATCAACTTGCTGCGCGAAGGCCTCGACCTGCCCGAGGTTTCGCTGGTCGCCGTGCTGGACGCCGATAAGGAAGGCTACCTGCGCTCGAAAACCGCGCTCATTCAGACCATGGGGCGCGCCGCGCGACACATCCGCGGCAAGGCCCTTCTCTATGCCGACGTCATCACCGAATCCATGCGTGCGGCGCTGGAGGAGACCAGCCGGCGGCGCGCCATCCAGTCGCGCTACAACCAGGAGAACGGGATTACGCCGGAGAGCATCGTCAAGCCGGTGGACATGGCGCTGGCTTCGATCGTCGAGGCCGACTACGCGACCGTGCCGCTGGAAGAGACGGAGTTTGACGCCTTCGCCAGCGAAGAGCAGTTGCGCGAGGTGATGGTCAAGCTGGAAGAGAAGATGTGGGAGGCTGCCAAGAGCTTTGAATTCGAGCGCGCCGCCCAGCTCCGCGACCGCCTCCGCGCCCTCAAGCAGAAAGACATCGGCGGCCTCTTCGCCCCGGCCTTTCTGCCCCGCGAATCGCTGTCCGACCTGGTCCCGGCAGCGGCGCCGGCGGGCGGAGCAGGCGCTGGCTCTGCTGGCGCGATTCCTCGCAAGGGCGGGAAGCGCCGCGCTGGCAAGCCTGCCCCTTCCAAGGACCGGCTTTAGCACTTTTAGACCGCGTTTGATGACGTTCTAACGCGAGAAACGCTAGCGCGTAGGCCAGAGGGCGTTGCGGTCAATCTGTTTCAGGGTGGGCGTGCCGCACAGGGCCATAGCGGCTTCGAATTCGGTGCGGAGCAAGTCCACCACCCGCTGGACCCCTTCGGCGCCATTCACCGCCAGGCCCCAGAGATAAGGCCGCCCAATCAACACCGCTTTGGCGCCGAGCGCCAGTGCCTTGAGAACATCCGTGCCGCGGCGCACCCCGCCATCCATGAGGACGGGGATACGATCTTCGACCGCTTCGATGACGGCGGGCAGTGCCTCGATGGTCGCGGGGGTGGTGTCGAGATTCCGCCCGCCGTGGTTCGAGACCAGAACAGCGGCGGCGCCGTGGTCGGCCGCCAGTCGCGCATCTTCCGGGGCCAGGATGCCTTTCAGCACCACGGGTACTTTGGCGAAGGAGCGAATCCAGTCCACCGTCTCCCAGGTGAGCGTGGGGTCGAGGATTATGCTGTAGATGGCGCTGTCGCTCAGATGACCGCTGCGCGGGAGCATGGCGGTCATCGCTTTCAAATTTTCCATGTCCATCCCGGGGGGCAGGCTGAAGTGCAGGCGCTTTTCGCGGTCACGCGTGCCGGCCACGGGCGTATCCACGGTGATGCAGAGTGCGCGGCAGCCGGCCGCCTCGGCGCGCTGGACGAGGTCGCGCGTGAAGGCGCGGTCGGGCTGAACGTATAACTGGAACCAGAGGGGCTTGCTGGCTGCTTTAGAGATTTCCTCAACGGCGGTGGTGGCGAAGGAGCTGACGACGAGTGTGGCGCCGGCCGCGCCCGCGCCGCGAGCCGTTGCCGCTTCGCCCTGGGTGTGAACCAGCTTGTGGTAGGCGGTGGGCGCGAGCAGGATGGGGAAGTCGAGGGTTTGGCCGAAGAGCTCGAGGCGGGTGTCGAGCTGGCTGACGTCGCGCAGCACGCGCGGCTTGAGGCGCAGGGCGCTGAAGGCTTCGCGGTTGCGCCCGATGGTGATTTCGTCGGCGGCACCGCCGGCGATGTATTCGTAGGCCATCTGGGAGAGGCGTTCGCGGGCCAGCGGCTCGTACTCCAGCAGATTGACCGGGGAAGGCGCTTCTGAGGGAGGCTCGGCGACAGGGAGGAAGGCCTCGAGGCCGCGGGCGGGAAGGGCAATCATCCCAGCGACAACACCGACGAGGGTTTCCAGCAATTGGCGGCGGTCCACGGCGCCTGCATTCTACCCTGACACCAAGCGGGGTCAAGGCGCAGCATTTTCTCGCCCGCGGCCGAGGGGGCGAGTTATTCTATTTCACGTCATGGGGAAAACGATTGCCGTGGTGGGTGCCGGGCGGGTCGGGCAGACGCTGGCGCGAGCGCTCCGCCGACGCGGCTACCGCATCGGCGCCGTGGTGACCTTGAGCCCGCGCACGGCCCGCCAGGCAGCGCGGTTCATCGGCGCCGGCTCCGCCGCGGCCAACCAGCGCTCGGGAATTGCGGCAGCCGACATCATCTTGATTGCCACACCCGACAGCCAAGTGAGCCGCGCGGCGCGCGCCCTCTCTGACCTTGCAGCAACCTGGCGCGGCAAAGTCGTTCTCCACACCAGCGGACCGCTTTCTTCGCGGGAACTGGCCGCCCTCGCCCGGAAGGGCGCAGCCGTCGGTTCCCTGCATCCCATCTATCCCTTTCCGCGTCCTCTAAAGGATTTTCCCAGGGGTGTTTTTTTTGGCCTGGAAGGCGAGCCGCGCGCCGTGAAAGAGGCAGCGACTTTGGCGCGCGCGCTCGGCGGCCAGAGGATACGGGTTCGAGCAGATCAGAAAAGGCTTTACCACGCGGCCGCCGCCCTGGTGGCCGGGCATTTGATGACACTCGCCGAACTAGGCACGAGGATGTTGGCGCGGGCGGGTGTGCCCAACGTTCGGGCTCGGCGAGCGCTTCTGCCGCTGGCCGAGAAGACACTAGCGGCTTACACCCGCTGGGGGGAGCGCGCCTGGACGGGCCCGCTGGCGCGCGGTGATGCCAAGACGGTGCGATGGCACCTCGAAGCCCTCCAGCGACTGCCGCGGCAGTACGGTGAGGTCTATCGCGTGTTGGGGCGGGCAGGATTGAATCTTTTCCGGCCTGCTTCCGACAAAAGGACCCGGGCGCTACAGGCGTTGCTCAAACGATGAAGGCGATTTCTAGGCGCGCAGTGATTGTGATTGTGCTGGCAGTGTTTGTGTCGGCAGCCGTTTTCGCTGGAGGGGAAAAGAGGAAACCCGAAAAGCCGGTCAACATCAACACGGCGACAGTCGAGGAGCTAGCGCAGTTGCCGGGGGTCGGGAAAACGATTGCACGGCGCATCGTGCGCCATCGAGAGAAGAGCGGGCCCTTTCGCCGCGTGGACGAACTGCTCGTCATCCGCGGCATCAGCGCCAAAAAGCTGGAGGCGTTGCGCCCCTACGTGACCGTGGGCGAGGAGAAGCCACCGAGCCCGACCGGAAGGCCGAGCTAGGAGCCGCGGCGGGCAAGCTCGACAGCGCCCTCTGCCACCATCAGCCCCAGGCTGACCACGACGGCGGTTCCTACCACAGCCAGGAATACCGGGAAGAAGAAGTAGGCCAACGCGCCACTGGAGGCGAGAGCCGCCAGGTTAAAGAGCAGCTCGGCAAAGGGCTTCATGTGTCGCGCCGCACTAGGGTGTGGGCGCCGACCGGGATGGGAACCTGCTCGAGGATGTGAATCCCGAAGCCTTCCAGCGCCGCCACCTTGCGGGGGTGGTTAGTGAGCAGGCGTATATTGCGCACGCCCAGGTCGGAGAGAATTTGCGCCCCCACCCCGGAGGTGCGCTGGATCTGACGGCGACCCTGCGGTGTGTCGGCCGAGTCGGGGCCGCGCGAGTGGTCGTGCTGGTGGACGCTGATGACCATTTTCTCGCCCACCTTTTCCACGGCAAACCCGGGCCCTGTCTGGTGGAGGTAGACAAACACCCCGCGGCCGGCCCGGCTGATCATTTCCAGGCTTTTATCAATCACTTGCTGGCAGTCGCAGCGGGCGGAGCCGAAGACGTCGCCGGCCAGGCAGTGGGAATGGACGCGCACCAGCACCGTGTCTTCGCCGGTAAAGTTGCCCTTGACCAGCGCCATGTGCTGCA
>JBOGNW010000034.1:0-4711 GCA_050747425.1 Candidatus Acidiferrales bacterium | reverse complement strand
GAAGTGCCGAAGATGGCGCGGCCGAGTTGCGAGGGCACGGTCTGTCCTTCGAGCGGCATGATGCGGTAGAGGTAGGCGAGGTAGGTCAGGCCGAGGAAGAGTGTGGCCAAGAACCCGGCCATGATGTAGAGGGTGATAGCGGCGTTGCGGGAGGCGGGCGGGCGGAAGATGCGCACGCCGTTGGCCACGGCTTCGATGCCCGTCAAGGCCACGCAGCCGGAGGCAAAAGCCCGCAGCAGGAAGAACACGGCCGTAGCATTCCAGGTGATTTCAGCCGCCGGCGCCGCCGCGGGTGGCAGGGCGGTTCCGCCCCCCATCATGTGGCGCCAGAGGCCAGTGAGGACGAGAGCGTAGATCGAAATGATGAAGAGGTAGACCGGTCCGGCAAACAGGGCCGCCGACTCGCGCACGCCGCGCAGATTGGCGACCAAAATGAGAAAGACGGCTAGCACGCAGAGGCCGATGCGGTGGCTGTACAGCGAAGGGAAAGCCGCGGTGATGGCGGCGATGCCGGCGGCGACGCTCACCGCGACGGTCAAGGCGTAGTCAATCAGCAACGCCGAGCCGGCCACCAGCGCGGGCGTAATCCCCAGGTTTTCCTTGGCCACCGTATAGGCGCCGCCCCCGGTGGGGTAGGCATGCAGGGTCTGTCCGTAGGAGATGGCCACAATCAGGGTCAGCAGGCAGATGGCCATGGCGATGGGGAGGGCGTAGAGCTGCGGGAAGGCTACGCCGATGGCCGCGGCGGCCAGAAAACCGAGCAGGATTTCGTCGGTGGCGTAGGCAGCCGACGACAGATTGTCGGAGGCCAGCACGGGCAGGGCGCCGGGAACACCCAGGCGTTGGTCGGGCAGCGAAGTGGTTTCGAGCGGGCTGCCGATGAAGAACTGCTTGAAGCGGCGGAGCATTGAGGGTCGCAGCAGTTTTTCTAACACAGCGGCGCGGCGACTGCAAGCGCGCGCCTTGACGCCCGCCGGCCGCGTGGCTACACTAGTAGTCAGGCTGTAGTGGGAAGGGAGCCGCCGGAGCAACGGTGCGACTGCAGCGCGAGTATGTTGACTATGTGGTGCGGGTGCTGCTGGAACGGCTGATTTCCGCCGAAATGATCCAGACCGCCAACCCCCAGCCGATCTCCGAAAAACTCCGCCAGGTGCTGCTGGATGAGCTGGCGGTCGAAGACCGCATCAACGACCGGGTGCGCGAATACATGAACCAGTACGCCGACGAAATCCGGCGCAGCGGGGTCAGCTACCAGGATATGTTCAAGCGCATCAAGAGCGAGCTGGTGCGGCGGGAGAAGGTGATCCTCTAGCCATGCGGCTGAGCCGGGAAAAAATCGTGCGCCTCTCGCACTTGGCCACCGAGGTGCTCGCTGGCTTTGACGAGATTGAGTTCATCGAAGACCGCAACACGGTGCGTCTGGAAGTGGTCCGCATCCTCCAGGACCTACTCAAACAGGAAGAGTTGATGGAGGAGGCGGCCAAGCAGAAGATTCTCTCCCAGAAGCGGCCCATTCCCGAAGGCAGCACCGAATGGGAAACGCTCTACCGCAAGTACTACTCCGATGAGCTGAGAAAGCTGGGCGTGGCCAGCCGCGAGTAAGAGGAAAAAGCAAAAGGCGCGGCGAAGACCGCGTCTCTTTTTTTTCTAGAGCTGCTCGCTCTGTCTAGGCCGGGGGCGGCTCGGGCGGTTTTTCTTCCGGCTTATCCCGGCGCTTGAGCACCGGCGGCTTGTCTTCCTTCTTTTCGCCCTCTTTGCCTTCTTTGTCGCGCTTGTCCTTGCGCAGGGTGGGGCGGTTGGCCTGTTCGTCTTCGATCTTGCGCCCGGCCATCACCAGCGCCAGCCGCTGCTTGACCTGCTCAAACTCCGAGGTGGTGACTACGTACTCCTCGCGCGCCGGCAAAATGCTGGCAATCTCCTTCTGCGCCGACTCCACGCGGTCCCTGGTGGGTGGGTGCGAGGAGAAAATCTTGGGGACCGAGCCAGGGCGTTTGCGCTCAAGCTCGCGAATTTTTTCGAAAAAGCTGATAAAAGCCGTGGGGTCGTAGCCCGCTTTATACATGTACTGCAATCCGAGATAGTCGGCCTCGCTCTCGAAGCCGCGGGAAAACTGCATGAAGGCGAGGGGCAGGCCGAAGTTCAGCCCCTGCCAGATGCCGTAGCCGGTCCAGCCCACCGGGCCGAAAATCATCAGCGGAATCAAAGCCCACTGGGTGATCTGGTAGCGGGTCAGGTTCTTGGTGACGTGCCGGGCAGTAACGTGGGCGATTTCGTGGGCCATGACGCCCGCCAGCTCCGCTTCTTCATCGGCGGCCAGGACCAGCCCGGAGTTGATGAAGAAGAAGCCGCCCGGCAGCGCGAAGGCGTTGATTTCATCGGAGTCAATCACTTTGACGGTGAAGGGGATGCGCGCGTCCGAGTTGCGCACCAGATTCTGCGCCACCCGGTCCACATATTCGTTGACTACCGGGTCTTGCAACAGCCGCGCTGACTGCTCCACCATCTGCGCCAGTTGCTTGCCAAAAGAAATCTCGCGCTCCAGCGAGAAGAGGTTGACCCCTCCCCCCACCTTGCGCTCGCCGATTTTGCTGGGGTCCTTCTTCGTGTCTTCGGCCCGCAGCGCCGGGGGCACGGCCAACAGCAGCACTAACAGAACCGCCAGAGGGGCTCGCCAGGTATCCCGCATGGGTGTCTCCTTCGGTAGGCCTATCGTAGCACGCTCGAGGGGCGCCGCCAAGCTTTCTCTCCGCCTTTTACTTGGATGGCAGCAACGGCAAAAGGGTTTCTCGCCCCGGGGAGGGCGCTGGCACAAGGCTTGACGCCCTCGCGCCTCTGGGTCTACAGTGCCCCGACAGCCGCTTCCGGGGAGGGCGGGATGCCCCGCAACATACTGATGGGCCAGGTCTGGCGGAACGATACCTCCGGGGACAACCATCTGGTCACCCGCATCTACCAGGAAGTGTTCACCACTTACGCTGTCCTGCGCAAAGTGGGCGATGAGACCGGCGGCTCGACGCGGGTCAAGGTGGTGAAGACCGCCGAGGGAGTCACGCTGCCAGGTTACACCTACACCCAGGAGGAGCAGTCGTCTTGACGCCTGCGCCTCCTGCCTGCCCGCCCGGCAGGCGGGCCTGATGGTCACGCGCTTCCTGATTTTTGTCAGCCAGTTCATCACCGCGGTGATTTCCGCCTCGGGGTATGCGGGCGTGGCGCTCCTGATGGCCATGAACGCCGCCTGCATCCCCGTGCCTTCGGAAATCACCATGCCCTTTGCCGGTTACCTGGTGGGTACGGGCCGGTTCAATCTCTGGTGGCTGGCGCTGGTGGGCGCGGCGGGCTACAGCGCCGGAGCCAACGCCGCCTACTGGGGCGGAGCGCTGGGCGGCCGGCCGTTCATCGAGCGCTACGGCCGCTACGTGTTGCTCAGCCACCGCGACCTGGCTTGGGCCGAGCGCTGGTTTGCCCTCCACGGCGACATCACCGTGTTCCTGGCGCCGCTGCTGCCGGTGGTACGCAGCTTCATCGCCGTGCCGGCGGGGATGGCGCGGATGAATCTGGTGCGCTTCAACCTCTTCACCTTTCTTGGCTGCCTGCCCTGGTCGCTGGGGCTGGCCTATCTCGGTCTCGTCTTCGGAGCCAACTGGGAAGCCACGATTCGCCCCTGGTTCCAAAAATTCGACCTGGCCATCGGCCTCCTCCTGCTCGCCGTGGCTCTCTGGTTCTTTTATTCCCGCCGCGAAGAACTGCGCGCCCTGCTACAGCCGCGCGGCTAGTTTTCAGAGGGAGCGGACGGGGAGCTGGACGACGTCCTCGACCCGGGCGAGCTCGCGGGTGACGAAGGGCTCGCCGTAGCGCACCCCCACCAGGCCGCCGTAGTAACGGCAGATGACTTCGAGGCGCTCTTCGAGGCCGGTCAGGGGAATACGGATGCCCCGTTGGAATCGGGGCCCGGCAAACTGCGAGGCGTAGCAGGCGATGGCGCGGGCCCGCCGCGAATAGTCGCGCGTGATGTCCACGATGAAGCTCGGCTGCACGCCGCCGCGCGCATCGAACAGGGTCGCATAAAGAATCTTGAACGGCCGGTGTGGCCGCCCTCCTAGCTCAAGCTTCTCCAGCCCCGCCAGGAAGCAGGCGTCGCGCCCCATCTGGCTCGCGGCGCGGTGGTCGGGGTGGCGGCCTTCCCAGTAGGGGAGAATCACGACGCGTGGCCGCAGCGCGCGCAGGCGACTCGCTACGGCGCGCTTATTTTCGAGCGTGGCTTCCAGGGCCGCGTCGGGCCAGCCGAGGTTTTCGCGGTGGTGGAGGCCGAGGACGCGGGCGGCGCGGGCAGCCTCGCGGGCGCGGGTTTCGGGGGTGCCGCGCGTGCCCATTTCGCCGCGGGTGAGGTCGAGTACGCCCACGCGGTAGCCGCGGCGGACGCAGCCGGCCAGCGTGCCTCCGCAGCTCAGCTCGGCGTCGTCGGGGTGGGCGACGACGGCCAGAACATCCAGGGTCGTTGAGCGTCGGCGTTTCATGGTGACGAAGGGGCTCGTTGGACTGACTCCAGGGTGTGCCGCAAACGGGCGACGTCAACGCGGTACTTGGCGACTTTGCGGTCGTCGAGAAAGAGCACCGGAAGTTCCTCGCCGAAGCGCGCTTTGAGCTCCGGGTCGGTGTCCACATCCACCTCGCGCAGTCCGAGGCCGAACTCGCGCACGAGCGGCTGTAGCTG
>JBOGNW010000033.1:0-11715 GCA_050747425.1 Candidatus Acidiferrales bacterium | reverse complement strand
CGGCGAGGTCCTCGGCGCGGACCTGATTCTGGCGGTAGCCAATGACCACCTGCGCGCCCTCCGCGATGAGCAGCGCCACGGTGGCGGCGCCCAGGCCGCCAGCGCCTCCGGGGGCGAGAATCACTTTGCCGGTCAGGCTGCGCTGGGGAAAGTGGTAGTCAAAGCGCTCGTAGCGCGCCGCGCGCGCGGCGAGATCTTCATCCCAGAACTGCGAGGGCATGGAAGCTCCAACGAAAACGCCAGCCCGCGGCCGGCGGCAGAAAGACAAAGCCCCCAAGCCGGCGACAGCGCGGGCTTGAGGGCTTGGCCGTATGATTCCCCGAGAAACCGCGGTTAGCCGAGTACAGCCTCCTTCAATTGCTTCGAGGGGCGGAGACGGACAACGGTCTTGGCCTTGATCTTGATGGGTTCGCCGGTCTGGGGATTGCGGCCCATGCGCGCCTTGTTGTGGCGCCTCACGGCACGGCCCAGACCCGGAATCACGAACTTGCCAACGCCTCTGGCTTCTTTCACAGCGAGTTTGAACAGCTCTTCGAACAACGTGTTCACGCTCTTCTTCGAGGTGCCGCACTTATCCGCGAGGTGCGCCACGATCTTGCTCTTCGTCATCGGTCTGGCCATCTTCATCTTCTCCTTGATTGGAATTTTGGTTTGAACCCCGTGACTCCCGACCCAACAGGCTCCGAAGCCGGCGTTACTATAGCCAAAGAGGCCGCGGCTGGCAAGGGCGGAAGCCGCTAAAAATGCGGCTTCCCGCGCAGGCGTTAGGCGGCGCGGCTGGCCGCCTCGGGCCCCCGGCCGACCTCGTGGTAGAAGTAGGCGATGCTCAGAATCCCCTTAAGGTAGTTCTCCAGGTTCAGGCGCTCGTTGGGGGCGTGGGCGTTTTCGTCGGGCAGGCCGAATCCCATCAGCACGCAGGGCTTGCCGAGCTGCTCGTGCATGGTGGTGACCAGGGGAATCGAGCCGCCCTCGCGGATGAAGACGGCTTTCTTACCAAAGCCTTTTTCCAGGGCGCGCCGGCCGGCCTGGATGACGGGGTGGTCGAAGGGCGCCACCCAGGGCCGGCCCAGGCTGTGAATGCGGAACTTCACGCGCACACTGGGCGGCGCCAGCCGCCGGATATGCTCCTCGACCAGCTTAGCGATCTTGGCCGGATCTTGCTTGGGGACGAGGCGGGTCGAGAACTTGGCGGTGGCTTTAGAGCCGATGACCGTCTTGGCGCCCTCGCCGGTATAGCCGCCGAAGATGCCGTTGATATCGAGTGTGCGCCGCGCCCAGATGCGCTCCACGGTGCTGAAGCCTTTCTCGCCCACTAGCGCGGCTACACCCGTGGTTTCTTGAAAACTTTTTTCGCTGAAGGGCAATTCGGCCAGTTGTTTCTGTTCATTCTCGCTCAAGGGGGCCACGTCGTCGTAGAAGCCGGGAATGGTCACGCGGCGGTCGGCGTCGTGTAGCTGGGCCATCATCTCGCACAGAACGTTGATGGGGTTGGGAACAGCGCCGCCGAAAGAGCCGGAGTGGAGGTCCTGCGCGGGGCCCTGGATTTCCACTTCGTAGTAGGCCAGGCCGCGCAGGCCGTAACAGATGGAGGGGATGCCTTTGCCTAGCATGGTGGTGTCGGAGACGACCAGGGCATCGGCTTCCAGGCGTTTCTTTTGCTGCTCCATGAATGTATTAAGGTTCTCGCTGCCCACTTCTTCTTCGCCTTCGATCATCAGCTTGACGTTGACCGGCAGGCGGCCCTCGTTCTTGAAAAAGGCTTCCAACGCTTTGAGGTGGATGAAGACCTGGCCTTTGTCATCCACCACGCCGCGAGCGTAAAGGTCCTCGCCGCGCAGGGTGAGCTGGAAGGGGGGCGACTCCCACAGCTCCAGTGGCTCCGCCGGCTGCACATCGTAGTGGCCGTAGAAAAGCAGCGTGGGCTTGCCCGCGGCGTGCAACCAGTCGGCATAGACGATGGGATGGCCCTGGGTGGGGACGACTTCGACGTGCTCCAGCCCAATCTTCTTCAGGTGCTCCGCCAGCCAGCGGGCGCAGCGCTCCACATCCGGCTTGTGCTCGCTCTTGGTGCTGACGCTGGGGATGGCGATGAACTCGCGCAGCTCCTCAACGTAGCGCTGGTGATTTTTCTCGATGAAGTCAGCGACCTTCTGCATTCGAAGCTCCTTCGGAGAGCTGGCGAACCGTTGCGAAGCTCGTCATCTTAGCACAGGCAATTTGGGCTGTGCTGTCTGTCCTCGCGCGGCGTGCCCCGCTTTACCTGTCCTCGCGGTGTTTGAAGAAGACGGCGGAGAGGGCGGGCAAGGTGAGATTCAAGGAATAGGGGCGGCCGTGAAAGGGAACCGGCTCGGCCTCGAGCCCGCCCAGATTGCCCCAGCCTCCGCCGCCGTAGTGCGGAGCGTCGCTGTTCAAGACTTCTTCCCAGAAGCCTCCGTGGGGGACACCGATGCGATGGCCGGAGCGCGGCACGGGGGTGAAGTTGCCGACCACAAGAATGGTCTCGCGGCCGGAGCGGGCCTTGCGGAGGAAGCTGAGCACACTGTTTTGGGAATCATTGGCGTCCACCCACTCGAAGCCGGCGCCGTCGGTGTCGAGCTCGTGCAGGGCCGGCTCGCGGCGGTAGAGGCGGTTCAGGTCTTCGACCCACTTCTGCACGCCGGCGTGGGGCGGCCATTCGAGCAGGTGCCAGTCCAGGCTTTTCTCGTGCGACCACTCGTCCCACTGCCCGAATTCGCAGCCCATGAAGAGCAGCTTCTTGGCGGGTTGGCCGTACATATAGCCGAAGAGCAGGCGCAGGTTGGCGAATTTCTGCCAGTCGTCGCCGGGCATTTTGCGCAGCAGCGAGCCTTTGCCGTGGACGACTTCGTCGTGGGAGAGCGGCAGGACGTAGTTTTCCGTGAAGGCGTAGAGCATCCGGAAGGTCAAGTCGTTGTGATGGTAGGGACGGTGGATGGGGTCTTTGGAGAGGTAGCGCAGGGTGTCGTGCATCCAGCCCATATCCCATTTGAGCCCGAAGCCCAGGCCGCCGACATAGGTGGGGCGGGAGACCATCGGCCAGGCGGTAGATTCTTCGGCGATGGTTTGCGTGTCAGGATATTGCTTGTAGACCTCTTCGTTGCAGCGCCGCAGGAAAGTGATGGCTTCGAGATTCTCATTCCCCCCGTGCACATTCGGGATCCATTCACCGGGCTTGCGGGAGTAGTCGAGGTAGAGCATGGAAGCCACGGCGTCCACGCGCAGGCCGTCGGCGTGATAGAGGGAGAGCCAGAAGAGCGCGCTGGAGACGAGGAAGCAGCGCACCTCGTTGCGGCCATAGTTGAAGACGGCGCTGTGCCAATCGGGATGTTTGCCTTTGCGCGGGTCGGCGTGCTCGTAGAGGTGAGTGCCATCGAAAAAAGCTGGCCCGTGCTCGTCGGCGGGGAAATGGGAGCCGGCCCAGTCCAGGATGACCCCGATGCCGTTTTGGTGCAGGACGTCCACGAGATACATGAACTCTTGCGGCGTGCCGTAGCGACTCGAGGGAGCGAAGTAGCCGGTGGTCTGATAGCCCCAGGAGCCGTAGAAAGGATGTTCCATCGGCGGCAGGAATTCCACGTGGGTAAAACCCATGCGGCGGACGTAGTCGGCGAGCCGCGGCGCCAGCTCGCGGTAGGTGAGTGAGCGGTTGTTCTCCTCCGGTACGCGCATCCACGAGCCCAGGTGCACTTCGTAGATAGCCAGGGGGCTGGAGAGCGCGTTGTGGCGATGGCGCTCGGCCATCCAGGCGGCGTCGCCCCACTCGTAGTCGAGAGTCCAGATGATCGAGGCCGTCTTAGGCGGGCCTTCGTGGAAAAAGCCCAGTGGGTCGGCTTTGTCCACCTTGTAATGGCGGAAGTGCGAGCGGATGTGGAACTTGTAGAGCGCGCCCCTTCCGATTCCGCTGATGAATCCCTCCCAGATGCCCGATTGCGCGCGCGCGCGCAAAGGATGGCTGGTTCGATTCCAGCCGTTGAAGTCGCCGGCGACGTAGACGTGCTCGGCGTCGGGCGCCCAGACGGCGAAGTAGGTTCCCTCCTCCCCCTCGTGGGTTAAGGGGTGAGCGCCGAGTTTTTCGTAGAGACGGAAGTGGCTGCCCTCGTTGAAGAGATAGAGGTCCTGGTCGGTCAGGAGACTTATGTCGGTGCGGACGGCGTGCCCTTCCGCTCGGCTTCGTTTCACGCTTGCTTCCGGGTTGCGTTTGGTCATTTCGTCTTTGGGCGCGCGCCGCGTTCGGCGTCGACCGCCTTCAGTGTATCGAGAACCTGGGGCAACTGGCAAAACTCTTCCAGGGGGTAGCGGGCTTTGCGGCGCCAGTTGGGGCGCTCCGAGCCAGTGCCGGGGACGTTCTGCGGCAGGCGCTCTTCCCAGAGGTCTTCGAGATTGACCGTAACCACGCGCGCGGGACTAGCCGCGAGGTAAGTGAGGCAAGCCTTGGCGATAGCCGGCAGCTCACGCGCCCCGCTGCCCAGCCCCGCCTGCGAAGGGGCCAGCCGCCTCTGCTCTTCGAGAAATTGGACCAGGGTGTGCTTGCGCGCCTCGCGCTTCTGGCGTTCGGCGGGGAGCTCAGCAGGGTCGAGCAGCCCCATCGTCACCCGGTCGTCGAGGTCGAGGCCCTCCCAGTAGCCGGCCAGCGTGGGCGTATCGTGGGTATTGAGGCTGGCCACGGAGTCCGGGCGCGGCGGCGGCAGGGCGTGAGCCGGGTCGGGAGCCACTTCAAACTGAATCACGTAGCTGCGGTGAATCTTGTGGCGGGCCAGGGCGGGCCGGACGTAGGGCGGGACAGTTCCCAGATCTTCCCCCAGCAGCAGGGCGCGGTGGCGTTGCGATTCGAGCGCCAGGATGGCGTAGAACTCCTTGGGGTGGTAGTGCACGTAGACGCCTTCGACCGCCTTCATTCCCGCAGGAATCCAGAAGAGGCGGTGCAAGCTCATCACGTGGTCAATTCGCAGGAGCCCGGCGTAGCGAAGGTGGTGCCGGAGGCAAGCGATGAAGTAGCGGTAGCCCTGCTCGCGGATTCGCTCCGGGTGCAGGGGCGGGAAGCCCCAGTTCTGGCCACGGGTGAAAAACTCATCCGGCGGCGCGCCGCCCGTGACCCCGGCGGCAAAGAGCGCGGCCTCGCGCCAGACGTCGTAGCCGTGCGGGTGAACTCCCAGCGGCAAGTCGAGGTAGAGGCCCAGGCCTTTTCCCCGCGCGCGGCGGGAGAAATCTTCCAGTTGCTGATGAGCGAGCCACTGGACGTACACGTGGTAGCAGCGCGCCGTTTCTTCATAGTCGCCGCTTTCGAGCCGGCCGTTGCGCAGGCGCTCCGGCCAGTCGGGCCAGGGCGCGTGCTGGCTTTCCCCGGTGGCGCGGAAGCGGGCGTAGTCGTCGAGGGCGGGATGCGCGGTCAGGTAACTCTCTAAAGCCGCGCGACGCTTGCCGGCGCTCGAGAACAGGCTGCGAGCCAGCTCTTCAAGAACTCTTCGCTTCAGGGCCATGGCGCGGCGGTACTCCACTAGCGGGGCGGCTTGGAGCGCGGCGCGCTCTTGTTCGAAGTCTGCCGAAGCCAGTACTTGTTTAGCCGCGGGGCACTGGGCCAGTTCTGGAATCCGGCTGACATCGAGGAAGAGTTCGTTCCAAAACAAGCGGCTGGCGGGGGCGTAAGGGCTGGGTTCGCAGGGCTCGTCGAGAAAACCAGCCAGCAGCGGCAGTGTGGCCACCACTCCGCCGCCCAGCTCACTCACCCAATCCATCAGGGCTTCGAGGTCGGAGAAGTTGCCGCTGCCCCAATCGCCGCGCGTGCGCAGGGCGTGGAGGGGAAGAAAAACGCCCCAGGTTCGGCTGGCCGCCTTGCGGCCGGGCGTGAAGGCGCCGGCAGATGGCGGGGCCAGCAGCAAGACGTCATCCCGCCGGTTCGCCAGTTCGAGCGTCAGTCGGTGGTAGCCGTCGGGGAGCGGTTGGGGCAGCGGCAAGGGCAAGCCCAGGGGCATCCACTTGGCGACATAGTCACTGCCTTCGACCCGGGCTCTCCGATATACGGTCATCGTGGAAAGGTCCACCAGCCAACTGTAATTTTCTCCGTTTTCGAGTTGGAGTTGGCAAGAAAGCAACGCGTCTGCTTCGCTGGCGGGGAAGCGGAGCAGAAGATTTAGTTTTCCCCTGTGAGCGACGGCTACCGGCGCAGTACGCCGCCGCCAGAGGGCTAGGCGGCGCTCGCGCCACGCCGCGGGGACATCCTCGATTTTTTCCAGGGGCGCGCCCAGAGCGCGCAGCACCGCAAGCAAGGATTCGGGTGAGGCTTGGCGCTCTTGCCGGGCGATGATGTCGAAGTAGGAAAGCTCGATCCCCTGCAGCCGGGCGAGCTGGTGGAGGAGACGCACGGGATAGGTCGGACAAGAGTAGCCCAGCGCGGGCAGGGGTGCAAGAAGACCGAGGGCCTCGTGTTGAGCTACAATTGACTTGACCCGTTCCGACGCGGACGTTACTTTCTTTACGCTTGCTGGCTCTGACTTGGGGTTGGGGGCCTGTGACCGGCAACATTCTCATCGTTGACGACAATGCCGCCGTTCGCGAGCTGATGGCGGAGTTGCTGCGCGTCCAGGGTTTTAGCGTCGTCACCGCCGCCGATGGCCGGCAGGCACTGGAAGAGTTTGCCCGGCGAAAGCCTGACCTGGTCTTGCTGGACGTGGTCATGCCGGGGCTGGACGGCTTTGAAGTCTGTCAGCAACTCAAGCGCGACCCTGACAACCGCCTGGTTCCGGTAGTGTTGGTCACCGGCCTCACCGCCACCCAGGACCGCGTGCGGGGCATCGAGGCCGGCGCTGACGATTTTTTGAGTAAGCCTGTTGACCGCACCGAGCTTTTCGCTCGCGTGCGCTCCCTCCTGAGCCTCAAAGCCTACACTGACGAGTTGGAGCGGGCCGAGGCGGTCCTTTTTGCCCTGGCGCGCAGCATCGAAGGCAAGGATCCCTACACCGAGGGACACTGTGAGCGGCTGGGCAGCGCTTCCGCGCAGCTTGGTGAGCTCTTGCAGTTGTCCGCCGAACAGATTGTCGCCTTGCGGCGCGCCGGCACGGTGCACGACATCGGCAAAGTGGCGGTGCCCGACGCCATTCTGCTGAAGCCGGGACCGCTGAGCCCGCCCGAATGGGACGTCATGAAGCAACACCCGGCCATTGGCGAGCGCATTTGCGCGCCCTTGAAGTCCTTTCGCTTGGTGCTGCCCATCATTCGCCATCATCACGAGCGTTTCGACGGCAGCGGCTATCCCGACGGCCTGAAGGGGCACGCCATTCCTTTGACGGCCCGCGTGCTTCAACTCGTCGACGTCTTTGACGCCCTCACCACCGAGCGGCCCTACAAGCAGGCCTTATCAAAAGAAGAGTCTTTGGCCACCATGGAGGCCGAGGTCAAGAAAGGCTGGTGGGATCCGGCCATGTTTTCCGAGTTCCGCCAGATGCTGACCGACGGCCGGCGAAGTCTGGCTGTCGAGAGTGCGCCGCCGGAGACGGGCGGCGAAGTGACCAAACGGTGAAACGCAAGCGCGGAGGGCCCAGGCCGCGCGGGCGGCGGGCGCGGACGGCGCCGGTTTCTGCTTCGCCTGAACCGCTGCCACAAAAGCTCGCCGCGCTGACTTTCCACCTCGCCAAGAGCCTCGACGTCAATCGGGTCCTCGAAGACCTCCTGGTTGGTTGCGCGGGCGCCGTGGGCTCGAGGCGCGGAGCAGCCTACTTGGCGGAGGCCGACGGGCAACTCTCTCTCCGCGCCCAGCTTGGTTATTCCGGCGAAGCCCGGCCTCGCCTGGCGGACTTCTTCGGCCAAATGAAGTGGCTGCGGGAAGTAGCCGAGGCAGGCGAGCCGGTGGCGATGCCTGGTGTGGGCAAGAGCGCGGCTCCCTCCCCCAAATTGTTGTCGCAGGCCCGGGCCAAGTCGCTGCTGCTTGTTCCCTTGACCCTGGGCAAGGATTGTCTGGGTCTTCTGGCGTTTGCCTCCCGCACGGGGCAAACGGGAGCGAAGGCCTCTCTGTTTACGCCGGCTGTGCGTCTTCAGCTCGGCCAGGCAACCGCGATGGCGCGCCTGATTTATCTTTCCACCGCCTCCGAGCGCCGCTTCCGGGACCTGGTGCACGGACTGCATGCCATTGTCTGGGAGGCCGACCCGGTTACCTGGCAGTTCACCTTTGTCAGCCGGCGCGCCGAAGAAATACTCGGCTACCCGGTCGAGCAGTGGCTGACCGAGCCCGATTTCTGGGCCAATCACATCTGCGAAGAAGACCGGAAGCGCGCGGTGGCTTTTTGCCGGCGGGCAACGGCGGAAGGGCGCCATCACGAGTTCGAGTACCGGGCGGTGGCCGCCGACGGCCGCCTGGTGTGGTTGCGCGATACCGTGCGCGTCGTCCAGGACGAAGAAGGAAAGGTGCAGCAATTGCGTGGCCTGATGGTGGACATCACCGAGCGCAAGCAGGCGGAAAAGGAGTTGGAGGAGCGCAGCACCTACTTGCGGGCGCTCATCGAGAACAGTCCCATCGCCATTGTGGTGTTGGACGCCCAGCACCGCATCCAGATGGCCAACCCGGCCTTCGAGCGACTATTCCTTTATTCGCAGGGCGAGACTATCGGCCGGCCTCTCGACGAGCTGATTGCTCCTCCGGGGAAAACCACGGAAGCGGCGGGTTACACCCGGCAGGTTCTGGCGGGCGAGAGTGTTTATGCCGTCACGCGCCGGCGCCGCAAAGACGGCTCTTTGATTGACGTTGAGGTGCACGGCGTGCCCTTGCTGGTCGAGGGCAAACTCATCGGCGTCTACGCCCTCTACCGCGACATCACCGAGCGCCTGCGGGCCGAGCAACTCCAGGCGACCGTGTATCGCATTGCCGAAGCCGCCGACCAGGCGGCGACTCTCGACAACCTGTACCGGGAGGTTCACCAGACTATTCAGGGCGTCCTCCCGGCCGACAATTTCTACATTGCTCTGTATGACGAACGGGAAGATCTCCTCCGCTTTGCCTATTTTGTCGACGAAGTGGACGTTGCTCCAACCCCGCACAAGCCCGGCCGGGGATTGACCGAGTACGTCCTGCGCACGGGAAAGCCTTTGCTGTGCACGGCGGCCTTGCACGAAGAGCTGACGCGCCGCGGTGAGGCGGAGATGGTGGGCCCGGCCTCCCCCATCTGGCTGGGTGTGCCGCTGCGGATCGGAGAGAAGGCCATCGGGGTGATGGCGGCCCAGCATTATTCGGATCCCTCCGCCTTCGGCGAGCGCGAGCTGCAAGTTTTCCAGTACATCTCTACGCAAGTGGCCAAGGCCATTGAACGCAAGCGCGTCCAGGAGGCCAGCGCGAACTTGGCCGCCATTGTCGAGTCTTCCGACGATGCGGTTGTCAGCCAGACGCTGGAGGGGACTATCCTCAGTTGGAATGCGGGAGCGGAGCGCCTCTATGGCTACTCCGCCGCCGAGATCATCGGTCGTCCCGCCTCCCTGCTGGAGCCGCCAGAAGGAACTCATGTGTGGCCCGCGCTGCTGACGCGTATCCGGCGGCGAGAACGCGTCCGGCATTACGAAACCGAGCGGGTGGGGAAAGATGGCCGGCGCCTCCACGTTTCCCTGAGCCTGGCGCCCCTTCAAGATGCCACCGGCAGGGTGGTCGCTGTCTCCGTCATTGGACGCGATATCACCGAGCGCAAACAGGCGGAGGAAGCCTTGCGGCGCTCGGAGGCCGAGCAGCGTTCGCTGGTGGAGAATGCTCCCTACGGCATTTACCGCGCCACCCGCGAGGGCAAGTTCCTCACCGTCAACCCGGCCTTGCGGGAAATGCTCCACTACGGCTCCAAAGAAGAGCTGCTCGCCGCCAACGCCTACGACATCTACCGCGACCCGGCCGAGCGCGACCGCCTCTTTGAGGCGCATCTGAGCGGCGACCGGTTCGAGGGCGTTGAGGTGGCCTGGAAGCGCAAGGACGGCAAGCCGCTCACCGTGCGGCTCGGCGGGCGCGTGGTCCGCGACCCGCAGGGCGAGGTGGCCTATATGGAAGTCATCGCCGAAAACATCACCGAGCGCCGCGTGCTCGAGCAGGCGCTGCGGCAGGCGATGAAGATGGAAGCCGTCGGCCGGCTGGCGGGCGGCGTGGCGCACGACTTCAACAATTTGCTCACCGTGATTCGCGGCCACAGCGAGCTGCTCAGCAATCGCCTCGGCGAGGGGCACGCCCTACGCCCCAGCGTGCTCGAGATTGACAAAGCCGCGCAGCGCGCCGCCGCCCTCACCCAGCAGCTCCTAGCCTTCAGCCGCAAGCAGATGATTCAGCCCCGCCTGCTCGACCTCAACGGCGTGGTCGCCAATACCCAGGACATGCTGCGGCGGCTCATCGGCGAGGACATCGAGCTGATTGCCGTGGCCAGCCCCGAACTTGCCAGCGTCAAGGCCGACCCCAACCAGCTCGAGCAGGTCATCCTCAACCTGGCCGTCAACGCCCGCGACGCTATGCCCAAAGGGGGAAAGCTGATTATCGAAACCGCTAACGCCGAGCTCGATGAAGTCTACGCCAGCCAGCACCCGGGCGCCCGCCCCGGCCGCTACGTGCTGCTGGCGGTGAGCGACACCGGCACCGGCATGGACGCCGAAACCCAGGCGCACCTCTTCGAGCCTTTCTTCACCACCAAAGAAAAAGGCAAGGGGACGGGCCTGGGGTTGGCAACCGTCTACGGCGTCGTCAAGCAGAACGAAGGCTACATCTGGGTTTACAGCGAATTGGGGCGGGGAACTACGGTCAAGATTTTTCTGCCGCGGGTCGAACAGGCCGTCGAGGGTGAAGCGGCCAAGCCCGCCGCCCCGGTGGCGGCGCCGCGCGGCTCGGAGACCGTTCTTCTGGTCGAGGACGAAGAGCCGCTGCGCCGGCTGGCGCGCGAGTTTCTGGAATCAAACGGCTACCGCGTGCTCGAAGCCCCCACTGGCCAGGAGGCGCTCCGACTGGCCGAGCGCTTCCAGGGCCCCATTCATCTGCTGTTGACTGATGTTGTAATGCCAGGTTTAAGTGGCCGCGAGCTCGCCGAGCGCCTCGCCCCGCGCCGGCCTGAAACCAAAGTGCTCTATATGTCCGGCTACACCGAAGACGCCATCGTGCATCACGGCGTGCTGGGGCCGGGGATGAGCTTGCTGCAAAAACCCTTCACCCTCGACGCTCTGGCCCGCAAGCTCCGCCAGGTCCTTGGTGCCGGACCCACTGCCTGACCTCGGGAACACCATGCCGAAGACGAAAAACCCAACGGGGCCTCGCGCCAGCCGCCCGCGGTTCCCGCGCGGGTACGGGATTCCGAAAACCGCCAAGGGATTGCTGCCCTGGAGTTTCGTGGACGAACGAATGACGCGAGTCGGCAACTACTGGGTCTGCACCACGCGGCCCGACGGTCGCTGTCTTATTGTGTCGGATATGGACAGTCCCAACCAGCAACGCCAGCCCGGCCCGGGCGTCGCTCCCAACTGAACCCAGGGAAAAAGCCATGCAGCCAAGACAACGGGCGACGTTTGGGGCGGGCTGCTTCTGGTGCGTGGAAGCGGTCTTCAGAGAGTTGCGCGGGGTGGAGAAAGTCAATTCTGGTTATGCGGGAGGCAGCGTCGCGAGCCCGACCTACGAGCAGGTGTGCACGGGCCGGACAGGGCACGCCGAGGCGGTACAGATTGTTTTTGATCCGGCGGTGATTAGCTACGAGGAGCTGCTGGAGG
>JBOGNW010000032.1:0-6856 GCA_050747425.1 Candidatus Acidiferrales bacterium | reverse complement strand
CAGCTCAGCGCTGGAGATGTCGCGCGGGCACCAGTCGAGGGCGCGAATGACCTCCTCCAGCCAAAGGAGATAAGCCAGCCACAGTTGATAGGCGAGCGGGATGCTCCTTTCTGGCCTCGCGGGTGCGTCGTTCGCCACCCGCCGGGGATCAACCGCGGCTGCCTCGAGCCGCGTGCGCGCGCGCCCGAGGGCAGCGGGCGACTCGGTGCTGTCTTCTGCCGCCCAGCAGAACAGCACATAGGCGAAGTGCTGGATGCCGGCGGAGTCGCTCGCGGCCATGATGCCGTGGGCGGCGCCATTGTGGCGCGCTTGCCCTGACGCCAGCGGGGCAAGCGAGAACCTGGAGAAGGCAGTCCCGGGCGTCATTCCAGCACCTCCGCTGGCACCGCCGACGCGGTGGCTTCGGCGTTAACTCTCGGCGCAACCTCAGCCGCGCTGTCGCCGAACAGCGCTTGCACTGCCACCCGTTTGTGCCAGGCGTCCATGCGTTGCGTAACCTGGACGCTTGAAGCCAGAGGCTCGCCGTTCAAGCAGTAGCCTTCGGCGCCCAGGATGAGCTCGTCGTAGAGCCGCACCAGCGCCGGTAAGCGCGCTGGCAGCAGAGTGCGCGGCGTGCGTGCCCCGCGCACCAGCAGCGTTTCCGAAACCAGGCGGCGGTAGGCGCGCTCGGCTTCGACCGAGGGCGGGCGGAAGCGGTGCACGAGCTGCGGATAGGCGACGCCTGCCGCTACCGCTTCCAGCACCACGCGCCGCTCTTCCGCCAGCAGAGGATAGGGGAGTTGCAATTCCTCGTCCGCGTCCGGATCGGAGGACCGCGGCGTTGCCGGCGCGACCAAAGTCAGCGCGGCGATGGCAGCTTCCTTGTGTGCCAGCGGAATCAGCGCGCGCCAGTCCAACTTTCCGTCAGGGCACGGCTTCAGCCGTGCCGATCCGGCAAGCGGCGATGAGGGGATTTCAACCCCTGCCGGTTCCTCGTAGCCTTCCACCCGCAGCGCCAGCCGCTCCCACAACAACAGAGCCGCTTCCGACGAGCGCACTCGCAGCCGGTAACACGGCTCGTCCGAATCCGTCCTGGTCGTGAACTCCTCCACCGCCATTTCCAGCGCCGCCTCGTAGGCAAACCAGTCAGCCGCCGCCGCCGGGCGCAGCGTGTGCCGCAGCCGATAGGTTCGCCCGGCCTCGGTGACCTTCAACGGAACAGTGATTTCCGCCGGGGCCAACTCCAGCAACCGCCGCTCGTTTTTCAGGCTCATGTCAGGAAGGTCGGCTCCGTGTTAGTCACCGTAATTTCCAGCGGCTCGGCGCCCGTCTGTTTGAGCACGCCGGCTTCGCCGATTTCGACTCGGTAAACAATGTGCCGGCCCTCGAGCGCGTCTTCCAGCGCTGTCACGCGCACCGCCGGAAGTTTGATGACCGCCTTGTGAGTTTCCGGTCCCGGCCCGATGGCATCGCCGGTCAGAATGATTTTCAGTTCGCGCAACGTGTCGCTGAGGAAAAGTGTGACGAGATCATCCGTCTGCTTGGCGAAGAACGTCAGCGCCGCCGACACTCGCCGCGCCCCATACCAGAGGCGCCCGCGAAACTTGCCCGAGCCGGGGTGATAGCCTTGGTCGGCCTCCAGGTTCTGGCTGACGCTCAGGCGCCAGTCGAGCACGCGGTCTTTCAGGCTGACGGGCGTGCCTTGCGCCCCCAGCAGAATGTCGGTGTCGGCGCCCAGGAAAAACGAGAGCAGCGTCAGCGCCGGCAGCGGCGTGAGCGCCCCGTCCGTTGTCGAGCCGGCCCCGATCCAGTGGGCGGCAAGCTGCACCGGGTCGCGCGCCCGGCCCGACAAAGTAAAGTCATTGCAGGCCAGTGAAACCAGCCGGCGCTTCAAATCGGCGGTGAGCTCTTCATAAACCGTTGTGGTGGGGGCGTGCTTGGTAACCGCCGCGTCGGCAAAAGTGATGAGATGGTTGTAGGCCGTGGGGTTGCCGCCGGGATTGGGCTGCGTAGTCGCGACCTTGCCCATGGCGAAGGCCGCCGCCCAGGCCAGGGTTAGCGAGCTGGCATCGAAAGTCGTGGCGCGCCGCAGGTCGCGCGCCACCTCTTCGAGCTCGGTCGAGAACTCATGTCCCTTGCCGAAGCGCTCCAGGTCGCTGCGAAAGGTCTTGGAAATTTTCCCCACCTCGACCGCGGCTGCCACCACGCGCCGGTTGAGGTTGGCGTCGGCCAGCGCCGTGCCGTAGGCCGTCTCCTTTTTGGTGGAGAAGAGCCAGGTGGTGTCGAAAGCTCGTTGCGGCTCAAACATGCTTACCTCCCTGATGGGTAACGCAACTGCTCAGCCCACGGGCCCCTGCCCGTGGGAACCCCAGCGGCGCGGGCCACTGGGCTGAGCGGGGGATGATTTGCCCGTCACACATGGAAGGTCCCGCGAACCGCAATTTCCAGCGAGTACACGGAGAAGTCAGTCGTGATGGCTTCGAGCGACTCGCCCGCCAGCTCGACCACCGGCTCGAAGCCCGCGCTGGCCAGCGCCAGCCGTGCCCCGGCCAGCGTGCTCTTGAGGTCGTGCAAAATTTGGTAGGCGCCGGTCTCGCCCGCCGCCGGCCCGCCGAGTTTTTCTTCTTCCACGCCGCGCAGGTTGCGCGCCACGCCGAAGAGCAGGAAGCGTGGGGCGTAGTCGTAGGTTCGAGCCAGCAGGTCCCGCGCCCCCAGCCGCGCCGCCAGAAAAAACGTCAGCACCGCCGGCGGCACCACGATGAAGTCGCCGCGCGCAAAATCAAAGCTGCGCTCACTCACTGGCTCCACCGTGCGCAGATAGGAGAGCGCCGGCGCCGTACGCAGCGTACTCAGCAAAGCCGATTCGATTTCGGCGAGCTTCATGCGCTTCCCTCGGCAACTCCAGCGGCCGGCTCATCGCTTGTGAGCGCCTCGGCCACGCTCTCGGCGACCCCTTCCACATCCTCGGCCGTCAGCACCAGAAAAGGCCGCGCTGGCAGACGCCGCCCGGGAAAACCGAATTGGTGCGCGGCCGCATACGGGACATCGGTCGAAAGGATAAGTCGGCCCTCTTCAACGCGCGCGGAAACCGACCGCCGCAGGCGGCCGGTCAGCTCCAGAATCTTCAGCCCGGCCGGCTTGCGGCGCAGCGTCGCGGGCGTGAGTGGCGGCCAGGGCTGCGGCCGGCCTTCCTCATCGAAGTTCAGTTCGATCGCGCGCTGGGCCAGCGGCACCGACGGTTCGAGCAAACCGCCCGGCGCCGCCAGGCGAGTGGCCAGCGCGCTGAGAAGACTCAGAGCCGATTGCAGTTCAACGCGCAGTCGAATCATCTAGAAGCCTTCCAGTTTTTCATCGCTGAAGATTCGCTCTTGCTCGGTTTTCTTGACCTCGGCTTCGCTCGTTTGCGCAGGTGCCCCGGCGGGCTGATCGAGCACCGCTTGGCCCCGGGCGAGGTCGCGCAGAAAACTCAAAGCCCCGTCGCGGGCCGCCAGCGTGGCTCCCCGCACCCGCCGGCGGCGCTTCTCCAGTTCGTAAATGGCCAGGTCGACGGCGAGCTGCTTGATTTTGTCGGAGGCTTGCAACGGCAGCGTGTAGCGCGCCCCGGCGTAGGCATCAATGGTCGCCGAGGCCGCGGCGATGGCGGCGTCCACTTTCGTCGTGTCCACCGTACCGCCGCCCGTGTCGTTGGTGAGCTGGACCAGCTCCGCCTGCGTCAACTGGTTCAGCAAGTCGCTCTGTGTGCAATACGCCATCTCGGCCTCCGCTTACCTGTTCAGCCCAGCGGCCCCCGCCGCTGGGGGCCCACGGGCAGGGGCCCGTGGGCTGAGCAACGGGAGCTCGCCGCGGCTTAGGCGACCGCGTTCTTGATCAGGTAGCCGGCGGCGACGGCGGTGATTTTCTGGTCGTAGTAGAAGTGCACGGCCAGCTCATCCGCTTTGCGCGACACCGGCGTGGCGCGGCCGATCTCGACGATGAAGCCCTGCGTCGACCCCGGCGCCCCCGCCCACACAAACGACTTGCCGAAGCTGGGCTCGCCGAAAGCCGGCGTGGGCGACACGTAGCAGAGCACGGCGTGTTTGCCGAACACGAAGTCCACCGTGCCGCTGGCCGACACTTCCAGCGCCTGCGAGACCAGCACCTGCTGCACGTCGAACAGCGACGCCAGGTCTTCTTCCCGCACCACTCCCACGCGGATGTTCTGCACCCGCTCGACGATCTTGGGGTGGTTGCGCAGCTTGGAGAACACCGCAAACCCCAGGATGAGCGTGTTGGCGCGCACCCCGGCGTTCTTGGCGATGGTCTCCTGCCCGGCCTGGATGTCCTCGGTGGGCTTGGAGTTGGTGTAGTCGCTCCACTGCTGCGTGCCGGCCAGCGTGGTGTTCTGCGTGACCTGGGCGGTGTCGGTCACCATGGCCGCGAACAGCTTCTCCTTGCGCAGCAGCAGCTTGTCAGTGAGGGTTTCGCTGGCCCACTGTTCGACGTCGCCGGCGTCGAAGTTGGCCCGCTCCTCGTCGGTGATCAGCCGCTCCAGCGCATGGTCTTCGGCGAAGTAGGTGTCTGCCGACAGCGACTGCGCGATGCGCTGCGCGGCCGCCCCCGGCGCGCGCAGATCGTCCACCAGCGCCTGGAGCTGCTCGGTGCCGAAGCGCCAGTACTTGTCCGACTGGCGCTGCACCGGCACGCGCGTGCAGGCCCGGTCGGACACGTAGCCGGGGTTCCGGTACTTGACCCCGAAGTTCGAGAGCGCCACGTCAATGTGGCCTTGCAACGGACTCACGAATGCCATGTCGTTTTCCTCCCTTGTGTGGAAAGCGGGTTAGACCTTGTAGCGGAACGGGGCGACGATGAGGTCGAACTTGTCGCCGTCGGCCGCCGCCGAGGTGAGGGAGAGCCCGACCACTTCGATCGTGGTCCCCGCTGACTCGCCGCTCACCTCTTGCAGCTTGCCGCTCGTGCCGGCCACTTTGACGAACTTGCTGGCCGCGATGGCCGCCGCCGCCGTGCCCACCGCCGGTCCCATCACGATGACCGGGATGGCTTTGCCGGCCGCATCGGCCTTGAGCGCCGTGATGCCTTTGGCGCGGTCACCGAGCGCCGCCGGCAGCTTCACCTGGTCGGCCCCCGTTCCTTGAATGACGGCCAGGTCGGCGTTGATAGCGCCGCCTTCCGCCTTTTGCGTGAGAGCGATTTCGCCTCCGATTGCCATTGTTCTTTTCCTCCTGTCGTAGGACTTTCTTGCTCAGCCCAGCGGCCCCCGCCGCTGGGGTTTGCGAGACTAGGCTGTGGTAGCGGCGCTGCGCGCCTCCTCCCGCAACTGCGCCAGCGCTTCGGCGTAGCTGATGCCGAGCTCGGCCGCCAGCGCTTCGGCGCGCTCCGCCAGCTCGATGCTCGCCGGGTCAACCGTCATCCCGCGTTGCGGCTCGGTGAAGTGCACCAGAGAAGCGCGCGGCCCGGCCGCCCCCTGCGGGCTCCGGCGGGCGAGCGCGGAAGACCCGCTCAGCTCGCGGAACTCGATTACCGCCGGCAACCTCATCAAAAACTCCTGGAACCACGCCAGCAGGCTGGGACGCGAAGCCTCGGGCTGGCTGGTATTTTCCCCAGGTAAGTCGTCCGCCGACTTGTCATTCCGAGCCCCGAAAGCCGCAGTCAACAGGCAGTCGGGGCGAGGAATCTGCTGTTCCTCTGCTAGTGCCCCGTCGCTCGCCGCCAACCGTTCCATAAACTCCACTACTCCCCAGCGCTCGAACGCTGGCGGGAAGCGTCCATGCCGCCGCAGCGATTCGACGAACTGCGCGATTTCTTCCCCACGGCGCGCCCGCTCGGCCTCACCGAGTTTCTCTTCAGCCGTTTTCTTCCCCTCGGCCAGCGTCTCCAGCCGCTGCTCGAGCTGCGCCAGTCGCTCCGCAAACGCCGGTGCTTCAAATTCCTCCCGGCTCGCACTCGGTGTAGGGGCGGGGCTTGTCCCCGCCCGCGGGAGGGCGCCAGACCCTCCCCGACGCACGTCGGTTGGCGGTTCATTGGTGAAGAAGGCGCGCAGATGATCGACAAGACTTTCCAGCTTTGATTTGGGCTCGGGCATGGAAACCTCCAGACTTTCTTGCTCAGCCCAGCGGCCCCTGCCGCTGGGTTCCTCGGTAGGGAAAGCAAAGCAAACGCTGGCCGCTTCCGCAAAACGCACCGGCGCCAATCCCTTGACCTCGGGCGCAGCCGCGCCCAGGAAACCGAGGTGGCGCAGGTAGGGGCCGCCCGCGGGCGCGAAGTTTGTATAGAGGGCCACCGAGCGCTGCCGGAACCGCCCGGCCCGCAGCAGAGCCTCAAGCGCCGGGTCAATCTTTTCGAGCTGTGCCCAGAGCGAATCGCCCGCGCGGCGCAACGCTCGCACCCAGCCGTAGGCAGGCGCGTCGCTCGCAGGATGGCCCAGCACCACGGGCGCGGCGTGCACGCGCGGGTTGTAGGCGGCGGCCAGGCGGTCGAGGTCGTCCGGCGTCCAGGCGCCGCGCTCGCCGTAATCGCCGGCGCGAAAAATCTCAATCCACCCACCTTCTAGAGGAGAGAAACACAAAGCCTTGTCATCCCGAGCCCCGAAAGCCAGCTCTGGCGCGCATTCGGGGCGAGGGATCTGCTTTTCGCTATTCTCGTTTCGCGTTTCGTTGTACTGGATGCTCATTGGGAATCCCTTCCAGGCCTGCTGGCGACGTCCTCCCCGTTGCCGGGCGCGGGTAACGAATAGGTGCGCTGCAAGTAGCTCAACGGCAGCGGCGCTCCCAGGCGGGCCAGGCGCTCGTCAATCTCGATGCGTTGGCGCAGGTCGTCGGGCGGGTCGAGCGCAATCGTCCAGCGCGGCACGGTCGCCTCCGGCCCGAAGTTGAACAAAAAC
>JBOGNW010000031.1:0-11905 GCA_050747425.1 Candidatus Acidiferrales bacterium | reverse complement strand
ACTTTGTTGAGACGAACAGGGGCGAGAAATTGCAAGAACGCTGGGTATGTTTGGTGTATTTAGGCAACCGGCCGAACCTAGCTATGTGTCTCAGGTGGAGTTCTTCTTCCACGGCAGCGGGCCTGTCTGTTTCGGCCCACCTGACAAGCAGGTGCGAAACATCCTCCGCGCCTCCTATTCGCTTGCCGGTTGAGTGCTTCGTTTTTCCTTTGACGAGTCCTTGCTTGACTCTCTGGCGGAGGTTGGAGGCCTTTCCAATCGTCAAGCGTTCTTCTGCATCGAAGGTCTTGACTTCATAGACCCCCGGCTTCCTGTTTGGCACCTTGACCCCGGTGCCCGGTCTGGCATCAGCTTGAGGTGATTCCAAGGAACCCAGGTGTTCCACGAAAGCGCGAGGTTTGGAATCTTGATTTCTTCATCGGGCATTTGTGTTCTTTCAGCGGAGGTCGCGGGCGTAGGCGGCGAAGCCTTTGAGAACCGCAAAACCCAAGCGGCGGTAGAGCTTGACGGCGGGGTGATTATCCGCCGTGACGGTGAGCGAGACGCCGTGGTGGCCCCGCGCCGCCAGGCGTTCCATCGCCGCTTGCATCAACTGCCGGCCCACGCCTCGGCCCTGCCATTCGCGCCGCAAGCAGAGCTGCGTGATGTGGCCGACGCCGCGCGCCACCTGCGAGGCCAGCACCGCTCCTGCCAGCCCCGCCAGGGGCGGGGCCAGCGGTTCGCCTGCTGGGCCCGCTGGTACCGCCACGAACGAACACTGCGGCTGAAAAACGCCGCAGCCGGGAAAGAGCACGATGTTCTTGAGGAAGCGCAGCGCTCCCTCGACGGTTTCGTAGTGGTCGTTGATCTGGCTGTCGAGGTGGCCGGCGTAGGCGGCCACGATCAGCTCCGCCAGCGGCTCAAAAAAGCGGTCCTCCCAGGGGCGCAGCTCGACGCCGGACGCAGCCTCGGCGGCCGCCGGGGTTTCCGAGGCACGCTGGGGCTCGAGCGGTTTGTAGAAAAACAGCCGGGGGAAGCAGCGGAAGTCATGCGCTTGAAAGAGAGGCGCGAGCGGCTCAAGCCCAAAGGGGAGTACCTGCACTTCAATCCGCCGCACGGTGGGCGACTCCTGGAGCGTTTCCAGCGCCCGCTCGATCAGCAGGGAAGCGATGCCGGCCGGGCCGCCGTAAGGCCGCTCGCGCCGGTAGGCTTCGAGCACGTAAACGTCGCCCAGCAGCCCCTTGTCGTCTTCATAGACAAAAAAGCAATAGCCGGCCACCTCGCCGCGCTGGAGCGCCACGTACCCCGAGAGGCTGCGCGCCTCCACGTGGCGGCGAATCATTTCCACCGAGGGGGCATAGTCCCAGTAGAGCTCCTTGCGCCAGTGGCGGATTTCTTCGTCGAAAAGCGTTCCGAGCGCGCGCGCCCGCACCTGGGGGAGAGCGACGATTTCGAAGACGCGGGGTTGCGGGGCCACAGCCATGGGGTGAACCGTGGCGCGATTATAGCACTGGGGAGAGGCGGGGCGGCGCTAGCGCCGGCAGGTAAGGGCAAAGGCCGGCGGAAAATTCCGCCAGACAATCTCCGTCGACACCTGCGAGAAGTACTGTTGCAGGAACGAGGCGGCGGTGAAGCGCATGAGGCCGCCGTTCGTCGGCTGGAAGTAGGCGAGCAGGCCGTGCAAGTACTGGAACTGCGTGAAGACGGCCTGCGGCGCCAGCACCGACACCAGGCCTTGCAGGATGCCCCGCCGGAGAGGGTCGGGCATGGTGGTGAGGCCGAGGGAAGACAGGGCGGCGTCCACCGGACCGAGTCCGCGCGCGGCCAGCTCCTCGGGCAAGCGCTCGGCGCTGCCGGAAATGATTTCCAGTCTCGGGTCGGTGAGATTCTCTTTCAGGTAGGCGCAAAAACGCGGGTTGACTTCGAAGCTCAGCACCTTGGCCTCGGCCGGCAGCAGGGCCAGCAGCGGCCGCGTCATCGCGCCGGTGCCGGGGCCGAATTCGACGACGCAGCGGGCCTGACGGAGCGGCAGGGGCGCCAGCATGGCCTGCGCCAGGTAGCGCGAGCTGGGAACGAGCGAAGCGGTGGTCTTTAGGTCGCGAACCGCTTCGGGAGTAAAGGTCTTTATGCTCATCGCCCGTGCTTGGTGGCCGCCGCCGCTCAATTCTGCTGCTGCAAGCAACGCACCGCGTACACGAAAGCCGCGAGAGAAAATATCACAAACCCTATGGTTTCGAGCAAAATCTGGCCGGGGTCGCCCAGGCCGAGCGAGCTGTAGCGCAACAAATCTACCTGCCAGGTCAGGGGATTGGCCAGGGCCGCCCAGCGGAACCAGGCAGGCAGGGGCTCGAGCGGGTAGAAGATAGAGCTGGCAAAGAGAAAGACAAAGTAAAACACCGACATCACGCTGTTGAAGAGGTCGTTGCGGCGGATAAGCAGGGCGAAGATGGCGAGGAAGAAGACCCAGCCCGCCGTCCCCACCGCCACACCCACCAGCAACAACGGCAGCAGGTCAACCCGCACCGGCACCCCCAGCAGCAGCCGCGCCAGGCCTACAGTGATGCCTGCTTGCAGCAGCGCCAGAAAAATATTGAAGATGGTCTTTCCGAGCAGAAACTCCGCCCGGCTCAGCGGGTAGGTGAGCATTTCGTAGAAAATGCCGTTGTCGCGATCGACAAAAAAGCCCCAGGCAGTGTTCTGGGCAATCCCCATGCTGGCCACGCCCAACACGCCGGCGAGGAAGAAAGCGTTGTAGTCCACCTGGAGGGCGGGGGCGGGCGAGCCTAGGGTGGCGTTGATGCCCACGCCGAACACCAGCAGATAACCCAGCGGGTAGAGCAGGTCCCAAAAGAGCCAGGCGAAGTTCGTGAAGCGAATCTTCGCTTCGCGATAGAGCATGGCGTTGAGGGCGCTCATCCGAGTTTCCCACTGGCGCCCGGCGCGAGCGGCGAGTCTTTTTCTTTCATCAGCTCCACGAAAATGTCTTCGAGCGTGGCGCCGGAAATCTCCACGCGCAGCACGTGCCCCTTGCGCCCCAGCTCGCTGACCAGGGCCAGGACTGCGGCTTCCTCGGCTTTGAGCGTCAGCTCCACCGTGTTCTGGTAGACCTTCAGGCGCAGGGGGGCCAGCGGCGCTAGCTCGGCTTCCAGCCCGGCGGGCAACTGCTCGAAGGTCATGGCCACGTCGTAGAGGCCCCGGGAGAGCAGCTTCAGGGAGTGGAGGTCGCCGCGGGCCACCTGGCGGCCCTTGTTCATGATGAGGATGTCGTCGCAGAGCTCTTCGGCCTCATTCAGTACCTGCGTGGTCAGCACCACCGTGCGCCCGCGGGCTGCTTCTTCGCGCAGGTATCCCATCAGGGCCCGCTTCAGCAGCGGGTCCATACTGGTGGAGAACTCGTCGAGAAACACGACTGGAGTATCGACCAGGAACATCTTGGCCACCTGCACGCGGCGGCGGTAGCCGCCGCTCAGGTCCATCACTTTGCGGTCGGCCTCCGGGCCGAGCTGGAAGCGCTCGAGCGCGCTCTCGATGCGGGGCCGGGCTTGGGTGCCCGCCAGGCCGTGGAAGCGCGCAAAGGTCAGCAGATTGTCGCGCACGGTCAGGAAGAGCTCGACCGCGCTCTCCTGCAGCACCACGGAGAGCCGGCGGCGAACTTCGAGCGGCTGGGCCACGACGTCAAAGCCCAACACCTGCGCGCGGCCGCTGGTCGGCCGGGTCAGCGTAGTGAGGATTTTGATGAGCGTGGTCTTGCCGGCGCCGTTCGGCCCCAGCAGGCCAAAGATGTGCCCGCGGCGCACGGAGAAGCTCATCGCGTCGAGCGCCCGCACCGGGGCGGCGCGGCGGCCCGCGTAGACTTTGACCAGATCACTGACTTCCAGTGCTGGCTCGTTCATGGCTTCGGGACCAGCCCCTTCCTGGCCTTGCCGCCTCCGAGAGGAGCCATTCAGGGCATCCGTCTGTGGTAAGATGCGGCGGCTCGCATCTTTGGTCGGAGCTTCTATCGCCTGTGCCCGCCCCACGCTACGGACGCCGACGGGAGCGGGGTCTGCTGGTAGCCCTGAGTGGCTTCTTCAGCGAACTCCGCACTCCCACCACCCAACGGGCGAAGATTATAGCCATCACGCTCGCCATTGTGATCTTTGCTTTTCTGGGGATGCTGGTGATTGGCGGATTCATGCTCTCCCGGGTGCTCAATCCGGTGCAGGCGGGAGAGACCATCGACCCCACCCAGTTCCTAGGCAGCACGGTTTCGCTCGACTTTCAGGGTCCCGACGGTCTCACGCGCACGGGCTGGTTTTTCCCCGGCCTGCGCAACGCCCCGCTAGTGGTTCTTTGCCACGGCTACAAGTCGAGCCGGTCGGAAATCCTGACCCTGGCCAATTCGCTCCAACAACACCGTTACAACGTCTATGTGTTCAACTTCGCCGGGCATGGCGACAGTCCTGTCACCTACACCACCTTGGGCTTGCAGGAGACCGATGAGCTGCGCGCCGCCCTGCGCATGCTCACCGGGCGCGACGACTTCGATCGCCAGCGTATCGGGCTCTGGGGGTACTCGCTGGGGGCGTACGCGATCTTGCGCGTCGCGCCGGAGTTCCCCCAGGTGAAGGCGGTGGCGCTCGATTCCGTCTACCCGTCGCCCACGGCCTTGTTGCGGCGCGAGCTGAGCCAGTTGGGCGCCAATGCGCTTCCTCTGCTGGCTCCCGTCACCGTGGCCGAATTCAACCTCTTTGCCCGCTTTTATGGAGGTTCGCGCGATGTGGCGCTCGATCTGAGCGGCCTAACCGCCATCCCCAAGTTGTTCATCGCCGGCGACGACACCCCCAACCTCGCCCAGATGACGCAGGACCTGCACGCCCGGGCTCCCGGCGCCAAGCAATTGGTCGTTTTGCCTCGTACCAACCAGGCGTCGCTCATCGAAGAAGAGCGCCGCAACTATGAGAACCTGGTGATCAGCTTCTTCTTGCGGAACCTGCCCCTGGTGGCGCCGCCCTCCTAGTGCCGTTCCAATCCTTCCCTCGACCAAACGGGGGCGGCCTTAGGCACTTATCTCGAGAAAGTTGGAACGGTGCTAGCGGGAGGAGTGCCCGGGCCCGTCCGGGGACTGGCCGTCGTGCCCTCTGAGCAAAAAGCGAGTCGGTGGCGTGAGCGGCTGGAATACTTTTTCGTGGCGCTGGTCTTTGCCGTTTTGCGCGGGTGTCCGCGGGCCGCGGCTCGGCGCCTGGGCGCGGCTCTGGCGGCGCTCTTCTACTTCTTGCATCGCCGCTGGCGTCGAGTGGCAGAAGTCAATCTACGCTTCGCCTTCCCGGAAAAGGCCGCCGAGGAGAGGGAACGCATCCTGCGCCGCGCCTTCCGCCACTGGGGGTGGCTGCTGGCGGAGTTCGCGCGCTTTCCGCGGCTCACGGCGCGCGAACTGGAGCGGGTCATCGTCTACGAGGGCTTGGAGCATTTCCAGCAGGCGGCTGCGCGCGGCCAGGGAGTGATTTTCCTCACCGCGCATCTTGGGGCCTGGGAGCTGAGCTCCTTTGCCCACTCGTTCTACGGCCACCCGCTCGCCTATTTCAACCGCCCGCTCGATAACCCCTTGGTGGACGCGCTGGTCAACCGCTACCGCTGCCTCGGGGGCAACCGGCCCCTCGAACGCCGCGGCGCCGCCCGCGCCGCATTAGACGAGCTTCGCCGCGGCGCCGCCGTCGGCATCCTGATGGATCAGAATGTGCTTCTCGGCGACGGCAACGTGTTTGTGGATTTTCTTGGCGTGCCGGCCAGCACCACCGCCGGGCCGGCGCGCCTGGCGCTGCTTGCCGATGCCGCCGTAGTCCCGGGCTTCGCGCTTTGGGACGAAGAGCTGGGAAAATACCGGTTGCACTTCGACCCGCCGCTCGAGCTCGTTCGCACCGGTGATGCCGAGCGCGATGTCGTGGAAAATACCGCCCTTTTTACACGAGTCATCGAGGACTACGTGCGCCGCTACCCGGAACAGTGGCTGTGGATTCACCGCCGCTGGCGGACCCGTCCCCCGGGGGCGGCGCCGGTCTATTAGCTCTGAGAGCCTATTCGCGGCAGATGCCGCGCGCAGATTGCCGAATGAAGTTGACCAGGTAGCGCGCTTCTTCTGTGGCTACCTCCTGCTCGATGCGCCGCAGGGCAACCGCCAGCGGCAGCTTGGAGCGGTAGAGCAATGTATAAGCCCGTTTAAGGGCGGCGATGCGCTCGGCCGGCATCCCGTAGCGCTTCAGCCCCACAAGATTCAGCCCTTTGGCGGCGACGTCGAATTCGGCCGTCAGCAGGAATGGAGGCACATCCTGGATAATGCGCACGTTCCCCCCCACCATCGCCAGCCGCCCCACGCGCACGTGCTGGTGCTGCACGGCGCCGCCGCCGATAAAGGCGTAGTCTTCCACCACCGAGTGCCCGCCCAGCGCCACCCCGCTCGCCAAGGTGACGCCGGCGCCCAGAACCGAGTTATGCCCGATGTGTACCTCGGTCATGATAAAGCCCTCGGCGCCCAGCCGCGTGACACCCCCTTCACCGTTGGCGCGCTCGACGGTGACGTGCGGAAAAAAAATAGTTTTCTCACCCACCTCGACGAAACTGCGCTCGGTCGCTGGCCCGCGCACCATGGGTGTGTGCCCCAGCACTACGCCGGCGTGCACGTGGCAGTCGCTGCCCAGGCGCACGCCGCGGTGGAGCACAACGTGCGAGTCGAGCCGCGTGCCTTCGCCGATCTCCACATCCTCTTCCACGGCGCAATAGGGGCCGATGGTTCCCCGCTGGGGCAGGCGCGCCCGCGGATGAATGACAGCAGCGGCGTGGACGTCCACGGGTCTCCTCCCGACGGCTGGCAAACTTTCTGCTGCTTGCTCAGAGAAACAAAGAGCTACATTATACTGGCCGGGAGAGGGATTCGCTCGCCGGAGGGCCTGAAAGGAGATGCGCCATGCCGATGACGGCCGCTGAGTTGGCCGCCTACCTGGGCGGCGAGTTGGTGGGAGACCCCAAGGCCAACATCCGCGGCGTGGGGAGCGTGGCCGGCGCCAAGCCGGGCGATTTGATTTACGTTGACTCCGAGAAATTTCTGCCCGAGGCCACCACTTCGCCCGCCAGCGCCATCCTGGTTGGCTCCGGCGCTTTTGTGCGCGGCAAAACGCTCATCCGCGTGGCCCATCCCAAGTGGGCCTTTGCCCGCGCCGCCGAGTTGCTGATGCCCGAGCCGCGTTTGGTTACCGGCCGGCATCCCACTGCGGTCATTCATCCCAGCGCGCGCCTGGGGGAAACTGTGGCGGTCGGCCCCTATGTGGTTATCGAAGAGAACACCCGCGTCGGGGACAATTGTCAGTTGGGCGCGGGCTGTACGCTGGGGGCGAATGTGGAGTTGGGCGACGACTGCGTTTTGTTTCCCGGCGTGACGATCTATCACAACGTGCGCGTGGGGGCGCGCGTGCGCATCCACAGCGGCGCGGTGATTGGCAGCGACGGCTTCGGCTACGTGCGCGTCGAAGACCGCTACGAGAAGTTCCCCCAGCGGGGCACGGTGGTGATTGAAGACGACGTCGAAATCGGCGCCAATACCGCCATAGACCGCGGGGCGCTGGAAGAAACCTGGATCGGCCGCGGCACCAAGCTCGATAACCTCGTGCACGTGGCCCACAACGTCCGCATCGGCCGCGATTGCGTAATAGCCGCCCAGACCGGCATCTCCGGCAGCGTGGTGATTGGCGACCGCGTGACCATCGGCGGGCAGGTGGGCTTCGGCGACCATTGCCGCGTCGAAGACGATGCCGCCATCGCTTCCCAGGCCGGCATCCTCACCCACAAGACCGTCCGGAGCGGGCAAGTGGTTTGGGGCACGCCGGCGCGGCCGCTGGCTGAGGTCAAGAAATCCCACGCCCACGTGGCGCGCCTGCCCGAGCTCGTCGCGCGCCTCGAGGCCTTGGAAGGCAAGCGCCGTCCGCCCAAGAAGAAAAAGTAGCGGCTCGAAGGAAAACACGATGCAGCGGATTCTGGTCATCGGCGGCCACACCCGCAACATCGGCAAGACGCAACTGGTGGTGGAAATTATCCGCGCCTTTCCGCAGGCGCGCTGGAGCGCCGCCAAAATCACGCAGTTCGGCCATGGCATTTGCTCGGTGAACGGCGAAAGCTGCGACTGCGCCACGGACGAGCACACCGTCGCCCTCGAAGAAGAGCAGGACGCCGCCAGCGGCACCGACACCGCCCGCTTCCTCGCCGCTGGCGCCGCTCGCGTCTACTGGGTTCGCACCAAGCAGGGCCGCCTGGCCGAGGCTATGCCGCTGCTGCGCCAGCGGCTCGCCGGCGCCGAAAACGTCATCCTGGAAAGCAACACCGTGCTGCATTTTCTCCGCCCGGCTCTCTACCTTCCCGTGCTCGATTTCGCGCAGGCCGATTTCAAAGCCTCGGCCCGGGAATTCCTCGACCGCGCCGATGCCTACGTTCTCTTGGGTCCCAGGCCGCCCACGCCAGCCTGGGACGGCGTCTCCCTCCAGCCCCTCGAACACAAGCCCGTGTTCGTGGTTCAGCCGGAGCAGCTCTGCCCGCCCACGCTGGTCGAATTCATTCGCGATCATATTTTCGCCAGCCAGGCGTCGCACCATGACTGAGCCAAAAGCGCCAGAACGCGACAGCCCTGAGGTCGCGGGCGACCTCACCGGGAAGACTGTGGGTCGCTTCGCCGTTCGCGCCCGGCTGGGCGCGGGCGGCATGGGCGAGGTCTACCGTGCCGACGACACTAAGCTCAAGCGCACGGTGGCTCTCAAACGTATGGCGCCCCACCTGCGCGACGACGAGCGCTTCCGCCGTCACTTCCTCAAGGAAGCCGAGCGCGCCTCGGCCCTCAACTACCAGCACATCGCCGGCATTTACGACGTTTTCGAGGACGGCGGCGAGATTTTTCTGGTGATGGAGTACGTGGAAGGGCAGCCGCTACGCGAACGCCTCGGGCAGCCGCTGCCGCTGGCGGAGTTCATGCCCATCGCCCTCCAGTGCGCCGATGCCCTGGGCACGGCCCACGAAAAAGGTATCGTCCACCGCGACATCAAGCCGGAAAACATCATGCTGACCACCAGCGGGCAAGTCAAAGTGCTGGATTTCGGCATCGCCCACCTGCTGCCTCAGCCCGATGCCCCCACCGTCTCTACCAGCGGCACCGTGGGCTCCTTCAGCGGCACTGTCCCCTATATGTCCCCCGAGGAGTTGCTGCAAAAACCCTCCGATGGCCGCTCCGACATTTTTTCCTTGGGTATCATTTACTACGAGGCCCTCACTGGCCAGCATCCCTTCCGCGGCCCCAGCATGATGGCCACGGCCGACCGCATTCTCCACGAGGAGCCCGCCCGGCTCGGCCCCACGCTGCCCCCAGCGTTTGACAGCGTCATACGGCGAATGCTGGCCAAAGACCCCTCCCATCGCTACGCCAGCGCCCGGGAATTGGCCGAGGACCTGCGCGCCTTCTCGGAGGGGCGGGAACTGCAACGCCCTACCACGGCGCCGAGAGTGAGGCGCGTCCGGCGAGTGCTAGCCGGCGCGGTAGCCGCTCTTCTCCTGCTTGGCCTGTTCGCGATTCTCAGCGTCCCCCGCTGGCGGCCGCGGTGGCTGCCGGGCGCTGCGGCTCCTCAAATTGAATCGCTGGCCGTGTTGCCTCTGGAAAACATTTCCGGCCGGCCCGACCAGGATTATTTTTCCGACGGCATGACCGACGTCTTGATTACCAACCTCTCTCAAATTGGGGCCGTGCGCGTCATCTCGCGCACTTCCGCCATGCGCTACAAAGGAACCACCAAGCCCTTGAAGCAAATCGCTGCTGAGCTCGACGTCGAAGGCGTGGTGGTGGGCTCGGTCTTGCGCGTCGAAGATCGTGTGCGGATTTCCGTCGAGCTCATTGACGCCCGCACCGACCGCACTCTGTGGGCCAACAACTACGAGCGCAGCGTATCCGACGTCCTGAGCTTGCAGAGCGAAGTCGCCCGCGCCATCGCCCAGAGCATTCACGTAAAGCTCACCTCCCAAGAAGAGGCCCGTCTGGCGCGCGCCCGCCCGGTGAATCCCGAGGCCTACGAGGCCTACCTGAAGGGCCGGTACTACTGGGACAAACGCGGCGAGAGCCTCAAGGATGCCCAGCGCTACTTCGAGCTCGCCATTGAAAAGGACCCCACCTACGCCCCCGCCTATGCGGGCTTGGCCGATACCTATGCCCTGTCACCCACCTATCGCTTCCTGTCACCCAACCAAGCCATGCCCAAAGCCATCGCCGCCGCCCGTCAGGCCTTGGAGCTGGATGACAGCCTGGCGGAAGCCCACGCCTCTCTGGCTCATATTGATTTCACTTATCTGGAGCCGGCCGACGCAGAAGCCGAATTCAAGCGCGCCCTGGAGCTTAACCCTGGCTATGCCACCGCCCGGCACTGGTATGCCATCTACCTCTCCGCCCTGGGCCGTCACCCGGAGGCCCTCGAACAGATTAAGCAGGCCCAGACGCTTGATCCTCTCTCCCGCATCATCAGCGCCAACGTGGGCTGGTGCTACTACCTGGCTCGCCAGTACGACCAGGCCATCGCCCAGGCTCGGAAAACCCTCGAGCTCGATCCCAGCTTCGCGGTCGCCCACGGCTACCTGGGCCAGGCCTACCTCGAAAAAGGCCTCTTCACCCAAGCTCTGGCCGAGCTGCGCACGGCCGCCACCTTGTCGGGCGAGAGTCCGGCTTATCTGGCGGAGCTGGCCAATGCCTATGGGGTCGCCGGTCAGCGAGAGATGGCCCTGAAGGTACTCGGGGACTTGAACAAACTGGCCCAGCGCCGCTATGTGTCCCCTTATGACTTCGCCCTGGTCTATGCCGGCCTCGGCGACAAGGAGAAAGCCTTGGATTGGCTGGAGAAAGCCTATGAGGAGCGCGACGACCGCCTGCCCAACCTTCAGGTTCACCCGCGGCTCGATTCTCTCCGCTCCGAGCCGCGCTTTCGCCGACTGGTGGACCGCCTCGGTCTCCCCGGGGCGCCTGCTCGCGACTAGAGTTTTTTTCTGGACGGCAAAGCCGGGTGCCGCTCGGGCCAAGGGGTCCAGGGCTGGCCGGGCCGCAGCGCGCCCACTCCGGCAACGTACAGCACCGACTCGGTCACTCCGTCTATCCCCAGCGCCTTTTCAATGCGTGTGTCGGCCAGGGCGGCGGTGCAAAAGGGAGCCAGGCCGAGCCAGGTGGCCACCAGGCAGAAAGTCTGGCAGAGATGCCCGGCATCGAGCAGCACCACCCGATAGGCCCGGGCATGCGGGTATTTCCACTGCACACGGGGAAAGACCGCGGTCATCAGCACTACGGCGGCCGCCGACCCAAACCAATACTGATTGGCGAGCCAGCGCGTCACCTGTGGCCGCGTAGTCCCTCGGTGCAGAAGCTCTAGGTGATGGGTGTCGGCCGCGTAGTGATAGAGGCCACGCGGCAGTCCGGCGACGCGCAGAGAGACGACGTAGGCTTCGATGGGATGGCGGGCTCCCCCCGAGGGCGAAGTTTTGAGCGGCAGCCGGCCGAGTCCCGGCGCCTTGACCCAATCCTGAACCCCCCAGGTAAGCCCCAGCAGCGTGCCCAGCGCCGCCAGCGTCACCGGTCGGGGCGCAAAACGCCGCCAGGTTCGCCGGGCCAACAACACGCGCGCGAACTCTCCTTTCCTCTGCGGCGGCGGTAAGGGAAACTGCCGGGCGCGGGCATAGTGCTTGAGCGGAGCCGGTAGCGGCCATTTTTGGGCTTGGCGCCGCAGGAAGCGCTCCACTTCATCGCTGTCGTGCGTATAGGGAACATCCTTGGTGGAGAGATGGAAGAAGCCGGCGGCCGGGTTCCACGGCCGCCAGGCTTCCAAAGCCTGCTCGGCCGCCGGCGGCGCCTGATCAGAGCGCTGAAGGAGGGAGTGCCGGGTTAGTC
>JBOGNW010000030.1:0-5680 GCA_050747425.1 Candidatus Acidiferrales bacterium | reverse complement strand
GTTGATGGAGGTCTACGACAAAGCCCACCCGCGCGCCTGAGTCCGCCCCCTGCCGGGCTGTCTATCAAATACGTGCCCGGCTATCCGAGTAGCGGCGACGAAGCCGCTTTCTTTTTGGCTTCGTCGTCGGCCTTTCTCCGGTTTTCTTGTTTGCGGGGCAACTTTTTCCCCGTTGCAGGGTTGAATAGAATCAGAGGGGCGGGGAAGAAGCCCCCAGGAGCTGTGGGCATGAAAACTCCACCGGGGCGGGCGCTGCTGGCATTGTGGCTCGCTGTTCTGCTTTTGTTTCCGGCGCCGAGCTTCAGCAGCCCGCTGGTCATTCCGGACACAGGGTTCGGCGAAGAGCAGAAAATCGTTCACCTCCTTAACCGCATCGGCTATGGCCCGCGCCCGGGTGATGTGGAGCGAGTCAAGCGGCTGGGAATCCCCGCTTACATCGAACAACAGCTTCATCCGGAAGCCCTGGTGGATGAAGGCCTCGAACAACGCCTGGCCAACCTCAAGACCGTCACCATGAACCCGACGGAGCTCCTGACCGCCTATCCGCCGCCGCAACTGCTGCGCCAGATTGAGCGCCGCTTGAGCGCCCAGACGGGGATGGACCCCGAAGCCGAAGGGTCGCTTTTCCCTGAGCTCCAGCGGCGGCGCGAGCGCCAGGCGCGGCGCGCGCAGGCGCAGCCTGACTCGAATCAGCCCGAAGCCGAAATGGAGAGCGACGACCCGGTCCGGCAGCGCCGCACTCGCCAGGAGCGCCTCGAGCAGGCGATGAATGGCCCGCAGCGCATCGTCATCGAGCTCTCGCAGGCCAAGCTGCTGCGCGCCATCTACAGCGAGCGCCAGCTCCAGGAAGTGATGACCGACTTCTGGTTCAACCACTTCAACGTTTTCGTGGGCAAAGGGGCCGACCGCTGGCTGACCTCGAGCTACGAGCGCGAGGCCATTCGCCCGCACGCGCTGGGCAAGTTCCGCGACCTACTGGGAGCCACGGCGCAGCATCCGGCCATGCTTTTTTATCTCGACAACTGGCTCAGCTCCGACCCCAAAGCGAACATCGACGAGCGCGAGTTGCGCCGTCGCTACGCGGTGCAGTTGCAACAGCAGGGCTTGCGCCCCGGCGGGCTGATGCTGGACATCCTGCGGCGGCGGGGAATGGACACCGCCCAAGCCGAGCGGGCCATCGAACGCCAGCTTGGCCGCATGGACGGCGAGGAGCCCGGCGCGGCGCGGCCGCGGCGCGGCGGCTTCCGGCGTATGGAGCAGCTCGGGCAACAGAATCAGCGGCCTCCGCAACCGCAGCGCCGCCGCAGCGGGCTCAACGAAAACTATGCGCGCGAGCTGCTGGAGCTGCACACGCTCGGCGTCGACGGCGGCTACACGCAGCAAGACGTCATCGAAGTGGCGCGCTGCTTTACCGGCTGGACGATGCTGCCGTTGCAACTCGGCCAGGAGTTCATCTACGTGGATGAGCTGCACGACCAGGGAACGAAAACCGTTCTCGGCCAGGGTTTGGAAAACCGCGGCCGGCAGGATGGCCTGCGCGTGCTCGACCTGCTGGCGCGCCAGCCGGCCACCGCGCGCTTCATCTCCACCAAGCTGGCCCGCCGCTTTGTCAGCGACTCTCCGCCGCCCAGCTTGATTGACCGCATGGCCAAGACCTTTCTTGACACCGACGGCGACATCCGCGCCGTACTGGGGACGATGCTGACCTCCGAGGAGTTTTGGTCACCCGCAGCGGTGGCGGCGAAAGTCAAGACGCCCCTCGAGTTTGTGGTGAGCGCCGCGCGCGCCTCGGGCGCCGAGGTAAGCGACTCCCCGCCCGGGCTGGTGTTCGTTCAGCGCCAACTCGGCCAGCCGCTCTATGCCGCCCAGCCTCCTACGGGCTACAAAGACACGGCCGACGCCTGGGTGTCGACCGGCGCTTTGCTCGGCCGCATGAAAGTGGCTCTCAGCCTGGCGGCGAACCGGGTGCCCGGCGTGAGCGTCGAGCCTTCCCCCGAGTGGCTGAGGGCGCAGTCGTCTGAAGATTTGGTCTCGCGCCTCGGCCGCGACATCGTCGGCCGACCCCTGAGCGAGCAAACCCAGACCACGCTCGTTTCTGAGTTGGCGAACGCCAGGAAGGAAGCGGGCACCGCCGATGCGCAGGCGCAGGCCCGGCTGGCGCTCGGCTGGCTGTTGGCCTCGCCAGAGTTTCAGAGGAAATAGCAGCAATGGGGAGGAAGTGACGATGAAGCTGACACGGCGAGTTTTCCTGAAATCCTCGGGCCTGGCGCTGGTAGGGCTGGGGGCCGTGCCGGATTTCCTGGCGCGGGCCGCGGCCGCCACGAGCGGCAAAGGGAAAATCCTGGTGGTGATTTTTCAGCGCGGGGCCGCCGACGGGCTCAACATCGTCGTGCCTCACGCCGAGAAGGCCTACTACTCGATGCGCCCCACCATCGCCATCCCGCGCCCCAAGAAAGGCGACGCCCAGGCGGCGCTCGACCTCGACGGCTTCTTCGGCTTCCATCCGCTGCTCGAACCCTTCAAGCCGCTTTACGACCAGGGGCTGCTGGCCGCCGTGCACGCCAGCGGCTCCCCCGATTCCACGCGCTCGCACTTTGACGCCCAGGACTTCATGGAATCCGGCACCCCCGGCCGCAAGAGCACCCCCGACGGCTGGCTGAACCGCTATCTGCAAACCACAATGACCGCGAAGGCCTCTACCTTCCGCGGGCTCTCGCTCACCTCGCAATTGCCACGCATTTTGCAGGGACCGGCCCCGGCGCTCGCTCTTCCCAACGTCGCGCAGTTCGGCCTGGAGGCCGGACGCAACACGGAACTCGTGCAGCACGGGCTGGAATCGCTGTATGGCGCCTCCGGCGACGCCCTGCTCGCCCCCACCGCCAAAGAAACCTTCGAAGCCGTGCGCTTGCTCGAAAGCGTCAACCCGGCGCAGTACAGCCCCGCGAACGGCGCCCAGTACCCCGCCGGGCCATTCGGGCAAGCCATGTTGCAAGCGGCGCAGATGATCAAAGCTAACCTCGGGGTCGAAATCGTGTTCGTCGAAACCGGCGGCTGGGACCACCACGTGAACGAAGGCGGTTCGCAGGGACAGCTGGCCAACCTGCTGCGGCAGTTTAGCGGCGGCATCAGCGCCTTCGCGCGCGACCTGGGCGACCGCATGCAGGATGTGGTGGTCGTCACCTTGTCGGAATTCGGCCGCACCGCTTCCGAAAACGGCAACCGCGGCACCGACCACGGCCACGCCAACGCCGCGTTCGTCGTCGGCGGCCCGGTGCGCGGCGGGAAAATTTATGGCCAGTGGCCGGGCCTCGCGCGCGAGCAGCTCTTTGAAGGCCGCGACCTGGCGCTGACCACCGACTTTCGCGACGTGCTGGGCGAAGTTTTTGTCCACCACCTGGGGGCCACCAACCTCAGCGCCATCTTTCCCGGCTACGACGCCCGTCCGGAAAAATTCCGCCGCTTCCTGCGCGCCTGAGTCTGCTTCGATTGGCAACTCCGGCCAAGAGGTGTACTCTGAATAAGAAGTCTGGCTGAGGCGGCGGACTCGTGGATTTTCCCTCAAAGAAGAAAGCGCTGCGCGCAGGCCCGGCAGCGCGCTGGTTCTCCCGCGTGCTTCCCGTGAGTGCTCTGGGCTTCGCTCTTCTCGCCCTCGCCCAGCAACCAGCGTCCGAGCCCAAGCTTCCCTCTCCGGCGCTGCGCGTTGAAACCCGTCTGGTGTTGGTGGATGTCGTCGTCACCGATAAGAAGGGCAACCCGGTTCCCGGCTTGACTCGCCAGGACTTCGCCCTCAAGGAGGAAGGCGAGCCGCAAGAAATCTCCGTCTTCGAGTGGAACTCGGCCGCGGCGCCGCCCTCGGCCCCCTCGCCCCTGCCGCCCCATGTCTACACTAACCGCCCCGAGTATCACCCCCCGCGCGGCGCGCTGACCATTGTCCTGCTCGACGCCCTCAACACCGCCCGCAAGGATCAGGTTCTGATGCGCGAGGAAGCCTTGCACTACCTGGGCTCCCCGGCGGCGTCCGGCCAGTGGACCGCCATCATGGTGCTGACCAAACGCCTGCGCGTGCTACAGGATTTCACCACCGACCGGGAATTGTTGCTGGCGGCCGTCAAAAACTTTGAGCCCGAGCAGTCGGCCTTGCTTTCCACGCGCGAAATGGTGACCTCGTGCGAAATGCGCGCCTACTATGAATATCTGCGCGAACTCTCGGCCGACTTTGGGGACCCCCCCTCCCGCATTGACGAATTGCAGCAGAAGGAGCAAAGCTTCATGGCCCAGAGTGACAAGGAGCGTGCCGAACTTACGCTGGCCGCCCTGCGCGACATCGGTCAATCTGTCCTCGGCTACCCGGGCCGCAAGAATCTGGTCTGGCTGTCCGGCTCCTTCCTGGCGCTCTACCCGGGGCGAGAGAAATGGTCAATGGACACCGAAATGCGCAAGACCGGCCAGCTCTTGAGCGACGCCCGTGTGGCCGTCTATCCCGTTGACCCGCGAGGGCTAGACACTCTGGCCTCGGACGAAACCATCGGAGAGTTTGAGCAGCGTGTGGGACGGCGGAGCATGCGCGTGGATCCGAACTACGGGTACGTCAATATGCCCACCGGTTCGGTGAGCGACCCAAAGGTTTACTTTCAAAGCACACTGGGTGCCATGAACGCGCTGGCGGAGAGCACGGGTGGGCAAGCCTTTTACAATCGCAATGACTTGAGCACTGCCGTGGCCATGGCCGTCTCCGACGGCTCCGCCTACTACACCCTAGGCTACTACCCCAAAAACGAAAGTTGGGACGGGGGTTACCGCCGCCTTGCTGTCAAGCTTGCCCCGCCGCCGGCGGGGCTGGAGCTGCGCTATCGTGCCGGCTATTACGCCGCCGCCCTCCCCAAATCGGCTGACACCGCGCCGAGAACCGAGGAAGAAATCTCTGCCGACCTGCTCCCGGCGCTCACCGGCCCTGTCCCTGCCACTGGTCTCACCTTCCAGGCCCGCGTGCCGCCGCCCGCGCTGGCGGATCCGTTGCTCGTTGCCATCGAGGTGTGGCTCGACACAACTAGCCAGGTGTTCAGAGAGCTTCCGGAGGGCGCCCGCGAAGCTGATTTTGACTTTGTCGCCGCTGCCTTTTCCCCCGAGGGCGCGCTGCTCAAGAATGTGGCGCGCCACGTGCACTGGCGCTTGACCCCGGCAGAGTACCAGCAGGCGGTGCGGCGCGGCGTCGTGCTGCCCGTCCGGATGGAGTTGACCCCGGGGACCTACCAGTTGCGGTTGCTGCTGCGCGACAACCGCACCGGACTGCTGGGCCGCGTCGACGTCCCCCTGCCCGCCGCCAGCGCCTCCTCTCCCTAGCCCGCGTTGACAGTCTCGCGCGGCGGCTCGTATAATGAATTGTTTCAAACGTCATTCGGGGAGAACATGTACGCCGTTATTCGCAGTGGGGGAAAGCAGTACCGGGTGGCCGAGGGCGAAGTGGTCCGCGTCGAGCGCCTGCCGGGCAAAGTGGGCGGCAAAGTAACCTTCAAGGAAGTGCTGGCCATCGGCTCCAACGGCGCCCTCCAGGCCGGCACGCCCACACTACCCAAGGCTAAGGTGAGCGGCAGCATTGTCGAGCAGGGCAAGGGGAAGAAGGTGCGCGTCTTCAAGTTCAAGAAGAACAGCCAGTACAAAATCCTGCGCGGTCACCGCCAGC
>JBOGNW010000029.1:0-8058 GCA_050747425.1 Candidatus Acidiferrales bacterium | reverse complement strand
ACCTGGAACGTGTGCAGGAGCGCATCCGCGTCTCCCTCGAGCGGGCAGGCCGCCGGGATGAGGTGACCCTGGTGGCGGTCACCAAGCTGGTTCCGCCGGAGCGAATTGCCGAGGCCTACCGCATCGGGCTGCGCCACTTCGGCGAGAACCGCGTGCAGGAGTTCGATGACAAGCGGCGCTGGCTGACGCTGCCGGCGGCGGTCTGGCATCTGGTGGGGCACTTGCAAAGCAACAAGGCGCGCCGGGCGGCGGCCCTTTTTGATTGCCTCGATTCGCTCGACAGCTCGCACGTGGCGGAAAAACTATCAGCCGCGGCCCGCGAGGTCGGCCGCCGCCTGCCGGATCTGATTCAAGTCAAGCTCGGCGCAGAGTCGGGCAAAGCCGGCGTCGAGCCAGCGGCCTTGCCCACTCTCGTGGAACAGGTCGCGGCCCTCAACGGTCTGACCGTGAAAGGCCTGATGACCCTCCCACCCTACCTCGAGCCCGCCGAGCAGGTGCGCCCCTATTTCCGCCGCTTGCGGGAGCTGGCGGCCGAGCTTGACCAGCGGCGCTTTCCCGGCGTCGAGATGCGCGAGCTTTCGATGGGCATGAGCCACGACTTCGAAATCGCTATCGAAGAAGGCGCCACCCAGGTGCGCCTGGGGACGGCGATTTTTGGGGAACGCCCCGGCCGATGAGCCTTGAGCTGGAGAGCACCCCGAGCGGAGTGCGCTTTCGAGTCAAGGTGCAAGCCCGCGCGCGTCGCGAGGAGATTGCCGGCATCCACGCCGGCGCTCTCCGTTTGCGGGTAAGCGCACCCGCCCTCGAAGGACGCGCCAATCAGGCCGTCGTCGCCCTGCTGGCCGAGCGTTTGCAGGTGGCGAAGAGTTCCATTAAGATAGCGCGTGGCGACCGGGCTCCCCTCAAGCTGATTGAAGTGGTGGGGCTCGACACCGCCACAGTTCTCGAGCGGCTCCGGCTCGGCCCTCCGGCCAGCAGTCCGGAGTAATTTTTTGCCCTTCCGCGCCTCACGAGCGGCCGGGGGAAATTCGTTGTCATGGACGGGACACTCTACGCCGTCGTACTGATTGCCATTCTGGCCACGCTGCTGGGGGTCAGCCTCTACCGCAGCTTCTTGGTCAAGACAGGCGCCGACTTCATTGTGGCCGGGCGGCAGTTGACCTGGCCGGTGCTGGTTTTCACCCTGCTCTCCAGCTGGATCGGCGCCGGCAGCCTCTTTGCCGGAGCCGAAAACGCCTTCAAGAACGGCTTCGCCGCGCTCTGGCTGCCCGCCGGCGGCTGGGCGGGGCTGGTGGTGATTGTGCTCATCGCCGGACGCGCGCGCCGCTTCGCGCAGTTTACGGTTCCCGACTTACTCGAGGCGCGCTACGACCACTACGCCCGCTTGTTCGGCACCCTCGCTATCGTCATCGCCTACACCAGCATCGTCAGCTACCAGTTCCGTGCCGGCGGCGACATCCTGCACCTGATTTTCCCCGGCGTCATAGGGCGGCAAGAGGGGATGTATCTGATTGCCGTCTTCGTGATTTTTTTTACGGCTCTCGCGGGTATGGGCTCGGTAGCCTACATGGACCTGTTCATCGGGCTGCTGGTCACCGTCACCGCCTGTGTTGCCCTGCCGGTGATTGTCGCGGTGGCGGGCGGCTGGGCGGGCCTGCGGGCCACGCTCCCCGAGAATCATTTCACCGTGCTGGGGCCCTTCCGGTGGTACCAGGCGCTGAATTACTTTCTGCCCACCATGTTCCTGCTCCTGGGCAATCAGGCTATGTACCAGAAATTCTTTTCAGCCAAGACGGAGCGGGATGCGAAACTGTCGGTGGTGGGTTGGATTGTCGGCACGGTGGTGCTGGAAACGGTGATTGTTGCCCTGGCCGTGGTGGGCAGCGGCCTCTACAAGGACTCGGTGCCGCGCGAAATTATTCCCGTCGTGGCCCGCCAGGGGCTGCCGGAATTCTTGGGGGCCTTGCTGCTGGGCGGCGTCTTCGCCAAGGTGCTTTCCACCGGCAACAACTACCTCTTCTCGCCCGCCAGCAACTTGATTCATGACGTCTACCACCGCTTCCTCAACCCGCGCGCCACCGAGCAACAGCTTCTCTTCTTTTCACGATTCTTTGTGGTTCTGCTGGGCGTGGTGGCGCTGGTGATGGCGGCCTTTACAGAGTCCATCCTGCGCATGGCGGTCTACGCCTACACCGTCTACGGGGCGGGGGTGACGCCGGTGGTTCTGGCCGCCTTCTTCTGGAAGCGCGCCAATGCCGCCGGAGCGCTGGCGTCCATTGTCACCGGAACCGTCATCAGCATCGGCTGGAATCTGATTGCCAATCAAGAAGCAACGGGCGGCTTTGTGGCCTTCACCAAGGAAGTAGACGCGGTTATCCCGGCGCTGTTCTTTTCTCTCTTAGCGCTGGTGGCGGTGAGCCTGGCCACGCCGGCGCCCCCGGAAGCAAAATGGCGCACCGTGATGGCCGCCCCGTGAGGTTGAACCATGGCTTTTGATCTCGGCGCCATACAGACGGAGCTGCGGCGTCGCGGCTTCGACGCCTGGCTGCTCTACGACGTTTTCCACCGCGATCCCATTGCCTACCGGGTGCTAGACCTGGAGGCGGGCATGGTGACGCGGCGCTGGTTTTACTTCATCCCCGCCTCGGGCACGCCGCAGAAACTGGTCCATCGCATCGAGTCGGGGCGGCTCGACTCGCTTCCCGGCGAGAAGCACCTCTATGCCGCCTGGCAGGAGCTGCGCGAGCGGTTAGGCTCTATCTTGGGCACGGCCAAACGCATCGCCATGCAGTACTCTCCGCTGAACAATATCCCCATTATTTCTTTGGCCGACGCCGGCACGGTGGAGCTGCTGCGCAGCCTGGGCAAAGAGGTTGTGAGCTCGGGCGATCTGGCGCAGGGATTCGAGGCGCGCTGGTCCCCCGCCCAGGCGGAGATGCACCGGGCGGCCGGCCGGGCCATTGACGACATCCTGCGCGGCACTTTCGCGGAGATAGCGCGGCGAGTCAAGAAAAACCAGGCCGATGAATACGGCGTGCGCCAGTGGATGCTGGAGCAATTCGCCGCTCGCGGCCTGACCACCGAGGACGGCCCGGTGGTGGCCGTCAACGAAAACTCCGCCAACCCGCACTACGAGCCCTCGCCCGAGACCAGCCGCCCCATTCGCCCCGGCGACTGGGTTCTCGTCGACGTCTGGGGAAAGCTGAAGCAGCCCGGCGCGGTCTATTACGACATTACCTGGGTCGGCTACCTCGGGCGCGACGTCCCGCCGCGCCACCGGGAAATTTTCGAAGTGGTGCGCTCGGCCCGCGACGCCGCCGTGGAGTTTGTGGCCGGCGCCATGGCGCGCGGAGAGACGATCCGCGGTTATCAGGTGGACGACGTCACCCGCGCCGTCATTCGCCAGCGCGGCTACGGGGATTACTTCGTCCATCGCACCGGCCATTCCATTGGCGAAAGCGTGCACTCCACCGGCGCCAACATGGACAACCTCGAAACCCACGATGAGCGCGAAATCATTCGCGGCACTTGCTTCTCGGTCGAGCCGGGCATCTATCTGCCCGAATTCGGTGTGCGCAGCGAAGTGGACGTCTATGTGGACGAGCGCAGCGCCGGCCCCACGGGGGCCGTGCAGCGCGACATCGTTCTGATAGGGGAGTGAGCGGGTGGGAGACGCCGAAGCCAGCAAGCCCGTGCCTCCAGCGGCCCCGCCGGTCAGCCCCGCGCAGGAGCTGCGCGGCTGGCTTCTCGGCTTCGCCGGCTGGGTGGTTCCGGGCCTCGGCCACTTCTTGCAAAAGAAATACGACCGTGCCGTCGTGTTCTTTCTCTGCGTGACGGCGATGGGCGCCCTGGGCCTGGCCATGGGCGCCAGGCTCTACGCGCCTCCCTTTGACCGCACCCAGGGAGCTTTTGTGTTGGTGCTGCACGTGCTGGGGTTCGTGGGCGACCTGGGTCTGGGGGCTCTCTTCCTGGCCGCCTGGGCCGCCGGCCTGGGTCAGTTTTATATGGACCGGGCCCTGGGCGATTACGGCACTGTCTTTTTCCTCTCCGCCGGCCTGCTGTGCGTTCTGACGGCGCTTGACGCCTACGATATCGCCGTGGGAAAAAAGGCCTAGCCATGCCGCCCCTGGCGCAAGTGCTGGAGCTCTCCCATTTCCAGGCCTTGACGCTTTTTTCCTTCTTCACTTCGGTGGTGTTTGCCTTCCTGACCAAGCCAACCCGGCGCGAGCGTCTCCACTATTTCCTGTGGAGCTTTGGGGTGTTCATGCTGGTAGGTCTGGGGCTGGGTTGGTTGATGTACCCCTTTCCGCGCTGAGGGGGGACCGAAGAGGCCCGCCGCGGCGGCGGGAATAGGCTTTTTTTTCTGTCCGAGCTTGGCTATACTTCAGCCATGTTGGCCGGTGCCACAGCCGGCAGGACAGTGACGAGTCGCCTCTTCGTAGCAGCCCGCAGCCAGCCGCCAGCTAGCGCGACGGCGCGGTGCGCGCAGGCGGAGAGCTATTGAGCACGATGGAGCACGAAAACCCACCAAGCCCTCCCACTCTGCAGCCCGCCTCGGAGACGCGTCTGCGCGAAATCCGCGCCGGGCTGGAGAAACTGGAGCGCCGCGGCTGGTGGCTCTGGGCCGCCATGGTGGTGGTCGTCTTGCTGCTCACCGGAGGTCTGGCGTCCTTCTCCTTGCCCTCTCTTTTCCCGCGCACCGACCCGGCGCAGCAGTTCGAGATCAGTATCGCCATCCGCGGGCTGCTGGGACTGGTGTTGCTGTTCAGCACCTACACCATCTACCAGCAGATGCTGAACCGGCGCCTGCGCCAGCAAGTAGCCGATCAGATTGGCGCCTTGACCCAGCTTCAGGTGAGGGCGGAAGAGTTTCACCAACTGGCCATGCTCGACCCCTTGACCGGCCTCTACAACCGGCGCGTCTGTGAGGAGCACCTGACGGCGGAAATCTCCCGCGCCACTCGCCACGACTACCCCTTGACCGTGCTGGCCCTCGATCTCGATGGGCTCAAGGATGCCAACGACAAGTTCGGCCACGCCGCCGGTGACTTGGTCTTGAAAGCTTTTGCCAGCCGCTTGAAAAAGGCGGTGCGCAGCTCCGACCTGCCGGCGCGGATGGGCGGCGACGAGTTTCTGACGGTTCTGCCGGAGTGCGATCCGGAGCTGGTGCCCCGCGTGCTCGCCCGCCTGACCGGCTTGGAGGTGGAGTACAGCGGCAGCAAGATTCCTGTGCCATTCTCCGCGGGCTGGGTGGGCTATCAGGCCGGAGAGCGTCCCGACCAGCTCCTGGAGCGGGCCGACCACGCCCTCTATTCCAACAAGCGCACGGGGAAAGTCGAAGAGGAGATTAGCCGGGCGCAGGCCGAGATCCGCCAGTCGCAGAAGATGGAAACCGTGGGCCGGATGGCCGGCAGCGTCGCCCATGACTTCAATAACCTCTTAATGCTCATCAAGGGTTACAGCGAGCTGATGACCGATCAGCTCCCGCCCGACAGTCCCCAGCGCAAGAATGTGGGGGAGATTCAGAAGGCGGCCGAGCGGGCTGCTGGGCTGACGCGGCAACTGCTGGCTTTTGCCCGTAACCAGGCGCTCGAACCCAAGGTGCTGGAAGTCAATCCGCTGATCCAGGACTTCGAGAGCATGCTGCGGCGTCTGGTGGGCGCCGAGATCTTGCTCGTCTTCGAAGCGGGCAGTGTGCAAGGACGCATCAAGGCCGACCCCGGACAGATCGAGCAGATTGTGCTCAACCTGGTAGTGAATGCCCGCGACGCTATGCCGAATGGCGGCACCGTCAAGATCCGCACCGCTGACGCCACGCTGGACCCGCTCTTTGTCGCCCAGCACCCGGGGTCCCGCCCCGGTTCCTACGTCCTCTTGCAGGTGGCCGACAGCGGCGTGGGAATCGATGAAGAAACCAAAGCCCACATTTTTCAGCCCTTCTTCACCACCAAGGAGAAGGGAAAGGGAACCGGCCTGGGCCTGACCACGGTGTACGGGATTGTCAAGCAGTGCGGGGGCTACATCGGGGTCGACAGCGAGCCCGGCCACGGAACGATTTTTTCCGTCTACTTCCCACGCTTGGAGGCGGAAGCCCTGCCCGCGCCGGTGCCCGCGGCCGCGGCGGCCGCCACCGACGGGGTGCGAACCGTGCTGGTGGTGGAGGACGAACTGGCTTTGCGCGAGCTGGCGCGCCAGTTCTTGACCTCCAACGGCTATCGTGTCCTCGAGGCCGGCAGCGGCCAGGAAGCCCTCAACCTCGCCGACTCCGATGCCGGCGCCATTCATCTGCTCCTCACCGACGTCATGATGCCCGGGATGACCGGCTGGGAACTGGCCAAGCGCATCCGCATCCGGCATCCGGAAGTGAGGGTGGTCTATATGTCGGGGTATGCCGACGACGACGCCGTTCGCCAGGGCCTGCTCGACCCCAGCGTCGATTTCCTTCAGAAGCCCTTCACCCTGGAGATGCTGTCGCAAAAACTGCGGGACGTCTTGGAGTCCCCCGCCAAGGCATGAGGCCGGGGCCTAGGCCGCGCCCCGGTCCTCCTCGGCCAAGCGCCGCCCCATGAGCACCGACCTCTTACCGCTTTTCCCCCTGGAAGTGGTTCTGTTTCCCGGCATGCCGCTGCCGCTCCACATTTTCGAGCCGCGCTACAAATTGCTGATCGCCCACTGCCGCGAGCAGCAACTGGAGTTCGGCGTGGTGCTCTCCCGCAAGCGCGGGCCCGCCGAGGTCGGCTGTAGCGCCGAAATCCTCAAAGTCATCAAAGAATATCCCGACGGCCGCCTCGACATCCTCACCGTGGGACAGAACCGCTTCCGCCTCCTCCAGGTGTTTGAAGACCTGCCCTACTTGCAGGGCCGCGTAGATTTTCTTTTCGAGGACGAAAACGCGGAGGAAGCCCCCGCCCCCGTGCGGCTCTCGGAGCTTTTTGAAGAGGCGTTTCTTCTCACCGGCAACGCCGCCGCCCCGCCCCAGCCGCAGGGGGGCATGCCGTGGTCCTTTCACATCGCCATGCTCTTGCCCCTCACCCTCGACACGAAACAGCTGCTGCTCGAGCTGGAGTCGGAAGGCGAGCGCCAGCGGCGCCTGGAAACCTATCTCGAAGAATGGCTGCCGCAGGCGCGCCGCGCCGCCCACCTCAAAGAAAAGGCCAGCGGCAACGGCCACGGTTAGTCCGAGCTACCAACCAGCGGCGCCGCGGCGAGCGAACCGCCAGCCGTACACCCCTAGAATCGCCGCGCAGACAGCAATCGCCCCGCCCGTTACCACCGCTTCTGACAGCTCGGGATAAATCAGCGCCTTGAGGTAGTGCACCAGAAAGGGGTCGCCATAGGCTTCGCCGCCCGCCCGCTGCTCCAGCCAGACTTCCGCCAGCGTCAGCGGGCAGGGCCAGCGGAAGACTTCAATCAGAATCCCGTAGACGAGTGAGCCGATGTGCAGCCAGCGTAGCAGCGGCCGCCGCCGCGTCCCGAGCCAGCCCAGCGCCACCCAGACAATCCAGAGGAAGTGCAGGAAAAGCGCGGCGTACGCCAGCAGTCGGTACAGGTTCACAGCCGGCCCTAGGGGGTGATGGAAAGAGTTTACTTCCCCGGTTCCTTCGTGAGCGGCTCCAGGCACTGCAACAGGCGCTCGACCGCAATGCGCAGGTCGGTCATCCCCGTGGTCTCCGGCACCATGCCGATGCTCTTCAGGTCGCGCGCCAGCTCGTTGTTCAGCTCGGTGGCGCGCCGGATGCGCTCCGCCATCAGCAGCGCCAGCGCCCCGTAGAGGTTTTTCTGGTCGCCGCGCAGGTCGATCCACTTCTGCATCGCCCAGGTGGTCAGGCGAATCTGGTCCACCGCCTGCCGGAATTCGATCAGCAGGCGGATATCGAGGCCGGTCTGGTGGGATTTCATGGCCTGTTCGAGGTCGCGGATTTGCGCCGCGGCGTTGGCCAGTTGTCCCGAGAGGTCGCTGGCTTGGCTCATCTTATCTCTCTCGTCCGAGGCGTCCTATATGCCACGCCAGGCCGCAAGCCGTCAAACAGAATCTCCAGAACTACTCCGGGAAGTTCA
>JBOGNW010000028.1:0-7701 GCA_050747425.1 Candidatus Acidiferrales bacterium | reverse complement strand
GGGTGGTAGAGACACGTCTCCATGAAGGCGGCGAAAGTCAGCCGGCCTTCGCGCCCGATGCGGCCCAGCAGAATGTCTGTAAGCGGCGTGCGGCGCTCCGTGCGGGGCTTCATGAACTTACGAAGTGAAGGGCGGGGTCGAGAGCAGATCCCGCACCAGTTGCTCGATGCGGTCGCGGATGGCGCCGAAAGCTTGCCGCTTGTCTTCCTCGCTGCCGGAAACCTTGGCCGGGTCGGGCAGATGCCAGGCCAGGCGCTGGCGGCGAGCGGGCAGCGTGGGGCACTCGGCATCGGCTTCGGCACAGAGCGCAATCACGTAGTCGGGTTCTCCGGGCACCTCGGCCAGCGATTTGGAGCGATGAGCGCTAATGTCCACGCTGCGCTCGCGCATGGCTTCGACCGCCAGCGGGTTCACGCCTACCGGGTGCGTGCCCGCGCTCCAGACTTCCACGCCGGCGGGCGCCAGGCGGCGCGCCCAGCCTTCGGCCATCTGGCTGCGGGCCGAGTTGCCAGTGCAGAGAAAAAGAACCCGTAGCGGAGTCACGACACACCGGCGCGCGGCATCGCCGCCCAGGCTTGCTGGAAAGTTTTCAGCGCCGCCTGATCGAACAAAACAAAGCGCACCTGCTGGAGCGAGGTCTTGCCCTTCAGGTGCTCCACCACTTCCTCCAGCATGATCTCAGCGCACTCCTTCATCGCGAAGCCGGCGATGCCGGTGCCGACGGCCGGGAAGGCGATGCTGGTCAGCCCCTTCTCGGCGGCTCGCCGCAGCGAATTGCGCGTGGCAGCGCGCAGCGAATCCGCGCTGGTGCGCCCGCCGAGCTGCATGCTGGCGGCGTGGATGACGAAGCGCGCCTTGAGCTTCCCGCCTGAAGTCACCGCCGCTTCCCCGACGGCGATGGGGCCGAGGCGGTCGCACTCCGCCTGAATCTCCGGCCCGCCCTGGCGCCGGATGGCGCCCGCCACGCCGCCGCCCAGTTGCAGATGGTTGTTGGCGGCGTTGACGACGGCGTCGACGTCGGCCTCGGTCAGGTCGCCCTGCTCCAGAACGATTTTCTGCCCGGCGCCTGCCATCCTCACTCGCCCCGGAATTTCGGCTTGCGCTTTTCGAGAAAAGCTGTCGTGCCTTCGAGCTTGTCCTTCGATTCGAACAGAATTGTTTGCGCCAACCGTTCCACTTGCAAGCCGACGTCGAGCCCGGCACGGGCCGCCACGTTCAGCGACAGCTTGGCCAGGCGCACCGCCAGCGGCCCTCGCGACAATATTTTTTCCGCCAGCGCCCGCGCGGCTGCCATCAACTCAGCTCGCGGCGCTACCTGATTGACGATTCCCAGCCGCTCCGCCTCTCGGGCGTCGAGGATGTCGCCGGTGTAGATCAACTCTTTCGCCTTGCCCCAGCCCACGTAGCGCGGCAGCCGCTGCGTACCGCCGGCCGCGGGGATGATGCCCAAGCCGGTTTCGGGGAATCCGAACTTCGCCTCCTCGGCAGCCACACGCAGGTCGCAGGCCAACGCCAGCTCAAAACCGCCGCCGAGGGCGAAGCCGTTGACAGCGGCGATGACCGGCCAGGGAAAATTTTCGACGGCGCTGAACAGCTCCTGATTGATGGCCTCCAGCGCCTCGCGCTTGCCCCGCTGGCGGACTTCGCGGATGTCGGCGCCGGAGACGAAGGCCTTGTCGCCGGCGCCGGTGATGATGAGCAGGCCGACGTCTTCGCGCGCCGCCAGCGCCCGCAAGGCGGCGTGCATCTCCCCCACTGTCTCTTTGCCCAGCGCGTTGCGTACCTCCGGGCGGTTGACGGTGAGCGTGGCGATGCGGCCGCTGACTTCAACGAGAATGGTTTTGTAGGTTTCCATCGCTTGCTCCGCTCCGGTTTATTTCTTTTCGTACTCGTAGACGCCGCGGCCCGTCTTGCGCCCCAGCCGGCCCTGCCGCACGCGCTCGACCAGCAGCGCGCAGGGTTTGAATCGCTCGCCCAGCGTGCGGTGCAAGTACTCCAGAATCGCCAGCCGCACGTCCAGCCCCACCAGGTCCGCCATCTCGAATGGCCCCATGGGATGGTTCAGGCCGAGCTTAACCGCTTTGTCAATGTCTTCCGCCGTGGCCACGCCTTCTTCCAACAGGCGGAAAGCTTCGTTGCCCAGCAAGGCGTTGAGGCGGCTGGTGGCGAAGCCGGGCGAATCCTTCACCCGCACGGTTTCCTTCTCCATCCGCCGCGCCACCGCCTCGGCCGTGGCCAGCGTTTCTTCCGCCGTCGCGGGCGTGTAGACCAGCTCGATGAGCTTCATCTTGGGCACAGGATTGAAGAAATGCATCCCCAGGAAGCACCCCGGCCGCGAAAGCGCGGCGCTCATCTCGCTGAGCGAGAGGGACGAAGTGTTGCTGGCCAAAATCGCCTCCGGCGGCGCCGCCTTTTCGACCCGCGTGAGAGTCTCCACTTTGAGGCGCATCTCCTCGGGCACGGCCTCGATGATCAACTCGGCCGCCGCCACGTCTTCAAGCTCTGGCTTCAGCGTCAGAGCCGACAGCGCCGCTTCGATTTCGCCGCTCCATTTCCCGCGCTCTTTCGCCGCGGCGAGATTCTCGCGCACGTAGGCCTCGGCTTTAGAAAGCGCGTCGCCGTTGACGTCGGTCAGCACCACGCGGAAGCCGCCCGCCACGGCCGCATAGGCGATTCCCCGCCCCATGGTGCCCGCGCCCACGACGGCGATGGTCTTGACGTCCACGAGCTCGCTCTCAGAGCCGGAAAAGCCGCGCCGCATTGTCGTAGAGGATGCGCTGCTTGGCCTCGGCGCTCAAGGGCAACTGGCAGAAGCGATCGAGATTGGCGCGCAAGCCCGGCACGCGCGGCCCCGGCCAATCTGAGCCCCACGACGCTTTGTGCGACAACTCTTCCAGCCGCGGAAAATAGTGGAGCAAATTCTGCGGCGGAATGCTGGAGATGTCCATACAAACGTTGGCGTGCCGCCGCAGGAGGAAAGTTGCGGTCTCGGTCCAGAGCGGCCGGCCGCCGTGGGCGATAATAATGGGGAGCCGAGGAAAATCCACGGCGACGTCGTCCACGTAAATCGGGTCGGCGTACTTGTTGCGCGCCCCGGGAAAGACCGAAGTGCCGGTGTGAATCATCACCGGCAAGCGCGCCTGCTCCGCCAGGCGGTAGATGACCTCGAGCGACTTCAAACCGTCGCGGTACTGGTTGGGGTAAAACAATTGATGCGGCGGATGGAGCTTCAACCCCGGCAGCTTCAGCTCGTTGAGGATGCGCTCCATCGAGGCTGCCGCATCCCTCACGGTGTTAGGGTCGAGCGAGCCGAAAGGAATCAGGCGGTCGCGGAAATCGCGCGCATAGGCGGCGGCCCAGTCGTTGACTTCTTCGGTGAAGCCCATGACGACGGGCGCCACGTAGTTGATGATGCCGGCGCGCTCGATGCCCTCACGGTCAAGGTGCGCAACGAACTTCGCCGGGTCGCGCGCCAGCTCCTGCACCTGCGCGAAGTCGCGCGTCTCGGAGCGAATCACAGCCACACACTCCGGCTTCATCATCTCCAGCGGCTGCATGTGCACGTGGATGTCGATAACTTTGAGCATCGAAGGGGCGAGGCGGTTCAGTGCACGCCGTTCGGCTTCCACAGCTCGGTAAGCGCGCGGCGCGTGAACACGCGCAGCACCTCGCGGCGGTACTCGGGCGTGGAGACCGAGGTCTTGAGCGGCTTGCCGGTGCGAATCACCGCCTGGGCGGCAGCCTCGACGCGCTCGGACGAATACGGCTGGCCGGCAAGCATCTCGGTGATTTCGCGGACGAGCAGGGGCGCAGGATTGACCGCGGTCAAAGCGACGCGCACGTCGCGGCAAACGCCGTCCTCTACCTTCATCGCCACCGCCACGCCTGCCAGCGGATAGTCAATCGAGCCGCGAATGCGCAATTTGTGATACACCCCGCGGTAGTCTGCGCACCTCGCGGGAACGAAGACGCTGGTGAGAATTTCATCGCGCGCCAGCCGCACGCGATCCATGCCGTCATTTTTGTAGAACTCGCTAACGCCAAGGCGGCGTGACCCGCGCGGGCTGGCGATTTCGAGCTCCGCGTCCAGCGCGAGCAGGGCGGGCGCACTGTCGCCCGACCAGACCGCCCAACAGAATTTTCCGCCGGGCGCCACGTGGCAAACCGAGCCATCTTTCTTCAAACAAAAGCCGCAGGACTCCCGCCAGAAGTACGACTGGTTGTACCAGAGGCAGCGCGTCTCGAGACACAGGTTGCCGCCCAGCGTGCCCATGTTGCGCAGCACCGGACTGGCCACGAGCGCCGCCGCCTGGGCCAAAACCGGGTAGTGCTGGCGCACGAGGGGCGACTCGGAGATTTCCGTCATGGTGGCGAGCGCGCCGAGATGCAGCCCCTCGGCAGGCCCGAAGGAAATTCCTCGCAAGTCGCGCAGGCCCTTGATGTCCACCAAGACACGCGGCGCGTAGAGGCGGGCGCGCAGGTTCGGCACCACGTCCGTGCCGCCGGCCACGATCATCGCCTCGGGGCCGTGCTTCGCCAGCAGGCCGAGCGCTTCCTCCAGAGCGCGCGGGCGCGCCAGCGCAAAAGCCGGCAAGCTCATCGCCGACCTCCGTTGCCTGCCTGCCGGCCAGGCAGGCCTTGCGCCGGCTGCTTTTGTTTTTCGCGAAGCGCGCGCAGAATTTTCTCCGGCGTAATCGGTAAACTGGTGATGCGCACGCCCACGGCGTCGTAAACGGCGTTGGCGACCGCTGGGAGCGTGGAGGCCAGCGAGCCTTCCCCCGCCTCTTTGGCGCCCATGGGCCCTTCGGGGTCAATGCTCTCCACGATAATGGACTCGACCAGCGGCGATTCCAGCGTCGAGGCTGACTTGTACTCGAGCAAAGAAGGATTCATCAAGCGCCCCCGGTTCCAGACCATCTCTTCTTGCAACGCCTGCCCGAGTCCCATCCAAACTGAGCCGATGACCTGGCCTTCCACGTTGACCGGGTTGAGGGCGCGGCCACAATCGTGGGCGACCGTGATGCGCTCGACCGTCACCTGGCCGGTCTCGGGGTCCACGCTGACTTCCGCCACCTGCGCGCTGTAGCTGTATGACGGCGAGGGCCCCACACCGGCGCCCTTGAATTTTCCGCCGCGGGCCTCCTCAGGCGGAGCGTAGCTGCCCGTGGCCGCCAGCGCACCATGGCGCTCAATGGCCGCCACGACGGCCTCGTCAAAGCTGATGCTCTGCGCCGCGCCGTTTCGAGAGTTGATGCGGTCGTCGCGGGCCTCAAGATTTTCGGCAGCGAGGCCCCACTTTTGCGCCACGACTTCAAAAATCTGCTTCTTCAGGTTGCGCGCCGCTTCGAGACAGGCGTTGCCGGCCATGAAGGTGACGCGGCTGGAATAGCTGCCCAGGTCCACCGGCGTCAGCTCGGTGTCGGCGGCCACCAGCTTGACGCGCTCCAGGCGGACGCCCAGCTCTTCGGCGACCAGTTGGACCTGAATGGTGTCCGAGCCTTGCCCGATTTCCGAGGCACCGGTGTAAAGCGTGACCGCGCCGTCGCGATCCACTTTGAGGTTCACCGTGGTATGCGGCATGCGCGAGCGAATGATGGGGTTGGCGGCGCCGGAGACGTAGTGGCTCCCGCCGATGCCGATGCCTTTGCCGAAGGGCAGCTTGCCTTTCTTCTCCCGCCAGCCGGATTTCTCCACCACCCGCTCAAGGCACTCCGGATACCCGTAGCTGGTGACCCGCAACTGATTCACGGTCAGGCAGGGCGGTTTGAGCAGGTTGCGGCGGCGGATTTCAAACGAATCGAGCCCGAGCTCCTCGGCCACCATATCCAGCAGTGACTCGAAGGCAAAGCGCGTGTTGACGGTGCCGTGGCCGCGCATTGCCCCGCACGCGGGCTTGTTGGTAAGCACGCGGTAGCCGTCGAACTGCATGTTCTGGATGTCGTAGAGGGCGCCGAGCAGTTGCCCGGAATAGAGCAAAGTCACCGGCCCATAGCCGCAATAGGCGCCGCCGTCTTGGATGATGCGGGCTTTGACGCCGGTGATTTTCCCTTCGCGGCTCGCGCCCAGCGTCAGCTCAATAATCTGCACGGGGCGTCCGCGGTGGGCGTAGAAAACTTCCTCACGCGTGTAAGTAATTTTGACCGGCAGGCCGGCGCGGCGCGAGAGCACCGCGGCGGCGACCTCGAGCGGAATCACCTCGCTCTTGCCCCCAAAGCCGCCGCCCACCATCGCCTTGATGACTCGAATCTGGCTCATCGGCATCTCGAGCACGTTGGAGAGCGTCACCTGCACGTAGTACGGCACTTGCGTCGAAGACCACACCATCAGGCGGCCATCGCGCTGATAGTCGGCGAGAGTCGAGTGGGGCTCGAGGGCGGCGTGGGTTACCTCGCTGCAAAAGAAGCGCTCGCTGCGCACCACGGCGGATTTCGCCAGCGCTTCCTCGACGTTGCCGAACTGATGGTGGTACTCCTTCTCGATATTCTGCGGGCGGTCGTCATGAATCCAGTTGGCTTCCGCCTTCATCGCCACCAGCGGGTCGAAGGTGGCGGGCAAGAGCTCGTAGTCCACTTCTAGTAGCCCCAGCGCCTGCTCGGCGACCTCTTCGGAGACCGCAGCCACGCCGGCCACGTTGTCGCCGATGTAGCGCGCTTTGTCGACGGCAAACACGGCCTCGTCGTGGCCAATGGGCAGGATGCCGTACTTATTGGGGAAGTCGCGGCCCACCACAACAGCTTTCACACCAGGGAGCGCCTCCGCTTTACGAGTGTCAATCGAGCGAATCCGCGCATGCGCGTGCGGGCTGTGGAGGATTTTCCCCACCAGCATTCCCGGTAGCGCCAGGTCGTCGGTGTAGAGCGCGGCGCCGGTGACTTTGTCGGGCCCGTCCACCATGGGCACGCGCTTGCCGATGTGGGAGAAGTCGGCCACAGCTAGCTCCTCACTGGCTCGGCTTCGGCCGGCGCCGGCTGCAACTTGCGCAGCGCGTGCTCGATGGAAGCATAAATCTGCATGTAGCCGGTGCAGCGGCAGAGGTTGCCGGAGAGCGCTTCGGCAATTTGCTCGCGGGTGGGATTCGTGTGCCGCGCCAGCAACGCCTTCGCCACCAGAATAATCCCCGGCGTGCAGTAGCCGCATTGCGCGCCGCCCTCGACACAGAAGCCTTCCTGAAGGGGATCGAGCTCGCCGCCGCGCGCCACGCCTTCGATGGTCGTGATCTCCGCCTCCTGGTAGGAGGCCGCCAGCATCACGCAGGACAGCATCGGCAGGCCGTTCACCAGCACGGTGCAGCAGCCGCAACTCGAGTCATCGCAACCGCGCTTGGCTCCGGTCAGCCGCAGGTCTTCGCGCAAAGTGTCGAGCAGCAGTTTGTTCGCTGGCACGGCCACTTCGTGCCGCTCGCCGTTGACGCGAAGCTGAATCAATTCTTTGTCCATGGCTAACGCCCCACCCACGCCGGGCGCCGCCGCTCGAGAAACGCCCGCACGCCTTCCTGGGCATCGTCGGTTTTCATCAGACTCTCGAGATAAAGTTTTTCCGTCTCTTCCAGGGCGCGTTCGAAATCCAGCCCGCTCGCGCGCAGAACAGCGCGGCGGGCGAGCGGCAGCACCGCCGGGCTTTGCTCCGACAAAGTGCGCAACAATTCGGCAACGGCCGTTTCGAGCTCGCCCTCGCCCACCAGCCGCGTAACCAGCCCCATCG
>JBOGNW010000027.1:0-3715 GCA_050747425.1 Candidatus Acidiferrales bacterium | reverse complement strand
GCTCGCTCGGCGTCGGACTCCGCCTTGAAAATCAACTCCATGGTGATGGGAGTCGTAAGCCGCCAGGGCTTGAAATCCTTCAGGCGCCCCAGCGCCGTTCTGGTTTTCTCGCGAATCAGCTCCCGGGATTTTTGCGGGTGCATCATTTTGGCGACTGTACCCATGCCGGTCTTGACTTCGGCGCCCTCGATATCGCCCACCAGAGCGCGGGTTTCGGCAATCACCGTCTGGTCCCCGCTGATCAGCACCACCGGCACGCCAAAGTGACCGGCGATGGCGGCGCTGAAGCCCGCCTCGGGAACTTTCTGGCCGTTGAGCTTAATGTCAAAAACACGCCCGCCCGACATGGTGTGGGCCAGGGTGGCGTGGCGCATGCCTTCGCTGGCGTGGTAGCCGATGAAGAGGACGGCGTCGAAAGTGTCGTCAACGCCTTCCATCATGATGAGCTTGCGGGGCCAGCCGCGGATGAGGCGGGCGCGCGGGTCGAGGGCGTCGAGCAGCAGGCTCTCGGCGTTGCCGTGGGAGTCGCTGACCAGAACTTCGGTGGCGCCGGCGTCGAAGGCCGCCCCGATGGCGGCGTTGGCTTCGCCCGTCATCCACTTGCGGGCCTGCTCGTACTCGAAGGCGGGCGGGCCGGTCTGGTCGCCGCTCACCACGCCGCCGATGCCTTCCATGTCCACGGAAATATAGACTTTGAGTTTCTTGGGCGGCTGCGAAGAGGCCGATAGTACGAGAGAGACCGTCAAAAACAACACCAGAGCTACAGGCCCCGCTTTTCTCACGGCAGCCTCCTTGTTTGTGTCAGAGTTAGTTGCGGCCGCCCACGCTACTGGGGCGGGCGGGGCGGTGTCAAGAACGCTCACCTCGTCGCGCTTGACCCCGGCGCCCGAGGCGCATATACCATCACCGACTTGCAGGAGGCAGGGATGCGGAAGTACCTGCTGCTGGCCGCCGCGTTGGTCTGTCTGCCGACGGTAGCCCTCGCACAACCCGACAACTGGGAGCTGGTGCGGAAGAAGACGGAGGCGAAACTGGCCGAAATCGCCGGCAGCACCCGCGGGATTGTCGGCGTGGCCGCGCTCGACCTCACCAGCGGCGAGCGATTCGGCCTCAACGAAAACCTGGTCTTTCCCCAGGGCAGCGCGATCAAAGTGCCCATCTTGCTGGAACTGTACCGCCAGGCTGCTGAGGGCCAGCTCAAGCTAACCGACCGCCTGCGCGTCGAAAAAAGCCAGCAGGTGGGCGGCAGTGGCGTTCTCGGCCAGTTCAGCGATGGGACGTCGGAGCTGAGCCTGCGCGACCTCGCCGTGCTGATGATCGTGCTCAGCGACAACACCGCCACCAACATCCTTATCGAGCGCGTGGGACTGGAGAGCGTCAACCGCACACTCGCGTCGCTCGGCCTCGAGCGCACGCGGCTGCAGCGCAAGATGATGGATGAGGCCGCCAAGGGTCGCGGAGAAGAAAACCTCTCTACCCCGGCCGAAGCCGCGCGCCTGATGGAGATTCTCTTCAAGTGCGAGGGGCTCGAGCGCGCGACCTGCGACGATATACTTTCAATCCTCGCGATTGAGAAGCCGGGACAAATTCGCCGCGGCGTGCCGGAGAACGTTTCCGTGGCCTTCAAGCCCGGGAGCATTCCCGGGGTCACGGTGGAGTGGGCCATCGTGCAGCTCAAGGAGCGGCCCTACGCGCTGGTGGTGATGGAGAACTTCGGCCTGGAAGGCGAAGGCGCGCAGGCGATGGAAAAAATTTCTCGGCTGCTCTACGACTACTTCTGGCGGCGCAGCCACTCGACCCGCTACGGCACCTACGTCGACCCCGCGCTCATCCACTAAGTGTAACGTTCGCCGGCTACTTGACGATGGGTAACTCCAGCACGCTCGCGTGCTCAGCGTCGTGGTAGAGCGTGACGTGCGCCGTGCGCGCGTCCTGGCCCGATTCCTCCGCCACCACGCCGCCGCTGTTGTAGTTCTTTTGGACGTAAATGGAGTTTGAGGCTTTCAGCACCAGGCGCAGGCGGCTTCCCTTCATCACCCGGCGCGAGAAAAACGTGAAGCGGCTGAACTCGTAGCGGTTGATCGCGCCCGGCTTCACCAGTTTTTCTTCCCGCAGGGAGTCCCGGTAACGCGCACGCAGCATGTCCTGGGTCAAGAGAATGCTAGTGCCGTCGGGTTGAATCTCATACAACGTGGCGACGAAATCCGTATCGGGCACATCCATCGCCAGCCAGGCGACGAGGCGGACGAAGCCGCTGATTTCGGTGGCCTCGGCGAAGGGCTGGCTGTGGTAGACCAGGCCGGCGTCATAGAGATTTAGCGCGAAGCGCTGGTCGGTGATGTAGTTCTCGATGTCCGCGGTTTCGAGCTCGGCGGGGCGGGGGTCGAGCGGGTCGTAGAGGTAGTGGTCGGGCGCGGACTTGTCGGGCTTTTGCGGGCGCAGGGCGCCCGAGTGGAAGACGTCGCCGGCGTTGCCGTCGGAGTGCAGGTAGAGCGCGCGGGTTTCGCTGGCGATACTCTCCAGGCTATCGGCGTACTTCCAGTTTTCGGCGCTCGGGCCGACGACATAATAAGCAACGCGCTTCTTCAGGAACTCGGGCTTCGCGCCACCTTTCATCGTCCAGTCGTACCAGTCTTTGTGCAGCTTGTTCAGGTCGAGCATGGAAGCTTCGCCGAAGCGCAAGCCGCCCACATCGCGTTTCGGCGTGCGCGTCCCGGCATGATCCCAGGGACCGATAATGAGGTAGTGCTGATCGCGCGCCTGGGGCGTGCCATAGCGCATGTGCCGCTGGTAGAACTCCATCGCCCCGGGCTGGTCGCCGTCGTAGTGGCCGGTGATGGAGAGGATGGGCACGGTGATGCGCTTGTAGTCATCGGCGGTGGGCGCCATGGAGTCGAGATAGGCGTCGGGCACGGGATGGTCGAGCCATTTCTGGAAAACCGGCGAGGGATTGCCGACGAGATTGTCGAGCTCGCGAAAGGGCCGGTGCTCAAGATAGAGCTCACGGAACTTGTTGATCCAGAACGAACTCTCGCCGAAGAGATTGCCGTTGCCAGTGACGCCGCTGGTGAAAGTCAGCCACTGCATGTTGTAGGGGAAGAAAATGTTGTTGCCGAAGGGAAAATCCACTCCGGGATGAGCGGAAGCGACGGGGACAATCGTGGCCAGGTGCGGAGGAAATTCCTTGAGGGTCGACCACTGGTCGAAGCCGGCGTAGGAGCCGCCCCACATCGTGACCTTGCCGTTCGACCACGGCTGCCGCGCCAGCCACTCGACGATGTCGTGCCCGTCCCGGCCTTCGTTGGCGAAGGGCTCGAAGGCGCCGCCCGAGCTGCCGCGGCCGCGCGCGTCCACCAGCACGAACACATAGCCGTGGCGGGCGAAGTAGTAGGCGCGCGGGTGGTAGGTGTCGCTGATGTACGGCGTAAGCGTAAACACCACCGGCAGCGCCTCGGCCATCCCTTTGGGTTTGTAGACGGTGGCGTTGAGCTGGACGCCGTCGCGCATGGCAATCTTGACGCCCCAGACCAGGTCCACTCCTTCGGCTTTCTCCGGGGCCGGCTGCGCCGCGGCCGCAAACGCGACGCTGAGGATGAGGGTCAACAGCGGCCCGATTTCACGACGGCGAAATTGCATAGAACCTCCTATTTGTCTCAGAAAAACCCTCAGGGGCTAAAGCCCCTGGTTTTTTATAACTGTTAAGGCGACCCTGAAG
>JBOGNW010000026.1:0-11136 GCA_050747425.1 Candidatus Acidiferrales bacterium | reverse complement strand
TGTCCGCCACTCCGTCCCACAGGCGGGCCTCCACCGAGCCGGTGCGGTCGGCCAAGCGCAGCGCCATGTAGGGCTTGCCCTCGCGCGTGGAACGGATTTCTTTTCCCTGCACGAGAAAAAAGGAGGTAATCACCTGGCTCTCGTGTTGCGCCAGGTCGGCCACCGTAAGAGTTTTCATGGGAGTCTCAGTCGCGCCGCCGGCGGTGGCTGCGGCGGCTGCCGTGACGCAACGGCTTCTGCGCCTCTTCCACCGCGCCGGAGTCCACGTAGCCCGATTTCACATAGACGTAGGCGTCGCGGCGCAACTCACTCAGAAATTCCCGCAGCGCGGGCTGCACCTCGGTCATGAAGAGTTTCTCGCGAATCTGATTTTCCGCGGCTTCGAAAGGCGGGATGCCGGGCTCCTGGTGCTCCACCAGCTGCAGGATCAGCCAGCCCTGCGGAGTCTTGATGGGGTCGCTGACGCCACCCGGCAGCAGCTTGGAGACAAGGTCGCGAATGGCCGGGGCCAGGCGCGCGGGCTCGAAGAAACCCAACTCGCCGCCACCCTCGGCCGTGGGGGCGTCGGAATACTGGCGCGCCACCTCGTCGAATTTGTCCCCCTTGCGAATCTTGGCCAGGACTTCCCGGACGCGCTCTTCCCGCGCCGGAAGCTCTTCGGGGGAGCGGCCTTCGGTCGAGACGAGAATTTCGCGCAAGTGCAGCCGTTCCGGCTGGAAGAACTCCTGCCGGTGGGTCAAATAGTATTCGCGCACCGCCTCCGTGCGCACGAAGACGCGGCCGGAGACTTCGCGCTGGATCACCTGCTGGGAGAGCAAGTGGTCGCGCATCTGCTGTTTGTAGTCTTGAAAGGAAACCCCCTCGGCAGCCATGGCGCGCTCGAGGGCTTCCATGGAGTCGAGCTTCATTTGCTGGCGCAGCTCGTCGAGCTGTTTGATGACGTCGGCCTCGATCGAGAGCCCCATGTCGGTGCCGCGCTGCGCCAGCAGCCGCTGGTCAATCAGGTCGCGCAGCAAGTCACCCTGGCTTTCCTGAAAGAGTTTGTCGGCTTCGGAAGTATTCTGGCTGCGCTGGCTCAGCTCGCGCCGTAGCAGCTCCCGGCTGCGGTCCACATCGGAGCGGGTGATGATGTCGTTGTTCACCCGCGCCACAATCTCTTCCAGGACTTCGCGGTCGGTGCTCGCCGCCTGCGTGGGCGCGGCCGAAGCTGCCAGCGGCCAGGCGAGGAGAATCCCCACCCCGACGCTGAGTCCGAGTTTTGCTGCTTTTCCCTGCACTTTCCGCCTCTGAGAAAAGTGTAGCCTAGCCCTCGAGCCCCAGCAACCGCTTTCTCAGCTCCTCGAGCCAGCCCGATGGAGGCGCGCCCGCGCGGGCTCGCTCGGCCGGAAAACGCAAGGCGCCGCTCGGCTCGAGACGCGCCCCTGCCGTCTGCCGCACAAATCCCACCAGACGTTCCGGGGGCACTCGCGTCTCGGGATGGAAGCGCACCCGCACCTCGCCCTGGCGTTGTTCGATGGATTCGATGAGCAGCCGCTCCGCCAGCGCCTTCACCGCCGCGTAACCCAGCAGGTTCTCCACCGGGCGCGGCAGCGGCCCGTAGCGGTCTTCGAGCTCGGCGCGCAGCGCCTGCCGCTCGGCCTCTGAATCGCCGAGGGAAGCGATGCGTTTGTAGGCGCGCAGCCGCTGGCCTTCCTCGGCGATGTAGTCGGGCGGAATGCGGATGTCCAGACCCAGGTTGAGGGTGGCGCGCGCCTCGGGGCGCAGCTCTTGCCCGCGCGACTCGCTGATGGCTCGCTCGAGCAACTGCGTGTAGAGGTCGAAGCCGATGGCGTTAATGTGGCCGTGCTGCTCGCCGCCGAGGAGATTGCCGGCGCCTCGCAGTTCGAGGTCGAGCGCCGCCAGGCGAAAGCCGGAGCCGAGCTCGCTGAATTCTTTGAGGGCCGCCAAGCGGCGGCGCGCCATCTCGGACAGGCTCACCTCGCGCGGCACCAGCAGGTAGGCGTAGGCGCGGCGGCTGGAGCGGCCCACCCTCCCCCGCAACTGGTAGAGTTCGGACAATCCGAAACGGTCGGCGCGGTCCACGATCAGAGTGTTGCAGAGCGGGATGTCGAGCCCGTTCTCAATAATTTTCGTCGTTACCAGCACGTCGTATTCGTGCTGCATGAAACCCAGCATGATGCGCTCCAGCTCCCGCTCCCTCATCTGGCCGTGAGCCACCGCCAGGCGGGCGCGCGGCACCAGGCTGTGCAGCCAGGCGGCGGCCTCGTCAATGCTCTGCACACGGTCGTGCACGAAGTAGACCTGACCCTCGCGAGCCAACTCTTGCTCGAGGGCGCTGCGCACCAGCTCGTCGCTGCGCGGCGCCACTACCGTCTGAATCGCCAGGCGGTCCGGCGGCGGCGTTTGAATCAAGGAAAGGTCGCGCAGACCCACGAGCGCCATGTGCAGCGTGCGCGGGATGGGCGTAGCAGTTAGCGTGAGCACGTCCACTTCGGTGCGCAGTTGTTTCAGCCGCTCTTTGTGGCGCACGCCGAAGCGCTGCTCTTCGTCCACAATCAATAGTCCCAGATCGTGGAAGCGCACATCGGGGCTGAGCAAACGGTGCGTGCCCACCACCAGGTCGACTTTGCCGGCCTCGAGCTCAGCCACCACGCGCTTCTGCTCCGCCGCGCTCCGGAAGCGGCTCAACATCTCGACGCGCAACGGGAAAGCCGCCAGGCGGCGGCGGAAGTTCTCATAGTGCTGAAAGGCCAGGACGGTGGTGGGGGCCAGCACCGCCGCCTGCTTCGACTCGCACATCACTTTGAAGGCTGCGCGCAACCCCACCTCGGTCTTGCCGAAGCCCACATCGCCCACCAGTAAACGGTCCATCGGGTGCGGCCGCTCCAAGTCGCGCTTGACTTCTTCGCTCGCCGTGCGCTGGTCGGGTGTCTCGTCCCACTCGAACGACTCTTCGAACTCCCGTTGCCAGGGGCTGTCGGGGCCGAAGGCGCGCCCGGGAACCGTGGCGCGGGCAGCGTAGAGTTTCAGCAGCTCGGCGGCCATTTCCTTCAGGGCGCGCGCGGCGCGGGCTTTGCGCCGCTGCCAGGAGATCCCGCCCAGCGCGTCGAGCCTGGGGGCCGCGCCGCCCACCCCCCGGTACTTCTGCACCAGGTCCAGGCGCGCCAGCGGAACGTAGAGCCGCGCCTCCTCGAGATAGTTGAGCTGGAGGAATTCATCGGTGAGGCCGTCGTGGACAATCTGCTTCAGGCCGGCGAATTGCCCGATACCGTGGTCCACGTGCACCACGTAATCGCCTTCCCTCAATTCGCCGATGTCAGCCGCGAAGGCCGCTGCCTTCGACTTCGTCTTCGCCGGGGCTTCCGCAGCTTTTTCAAACAAGTCATAGTTGCCGAAGAGCGCCAGGCGCGCCTCGGGGAAGACGACGCCGTCCGGCAGCGCGCCACGCACCAGTACGGCGGCATGGTGGTCCGAGGCCAGCACGCTCTTTTCTTCCACCAGGTCGGCGCGCCGCCCGGCGGGCGCGGCAAAGCGATAGGGCACTTCATACTCGCTCAGAATCTCCGCCAGTCGCTCCATCTCGCCGGCGCTGGCGCTGGCCACCAGCACGGCACCGTTCGCCCGCAGCCGCTGCCGCAGCTCATCGGCAAAGGCACGCACCCCGCCGTGGAAGCGCGGCGTGGGCTGCGAAACCAGTAGCGCCTGCTCGGCGCCGGAAATCTCCAGCGCGAGTTGCTCCAAGCGGAGGCGCGGGGCGGCGGGCGCCAGACCGTCAAACGCCGTCAAACGCAGAAACAGCTCTCCAGGGGCCGCGCAGGCCGCCCGGGTGCGTCGTTGGGCGTGTTCTTCTTCGAGTTCCGCCCAGAATTTTTCCGCTGTTTCGCGCAGGCTCTGCGGCTCATCGAGCAGCACCAGGGCGCGCGGGGCCAGGTCGAGAATCGTGTGCCCGAAACTTTCCACCAGCGGCAGCAGAAATTCCCAGCCGGGAAAGGGGTTGACCTCGCCCTCGGGCTCCTGGCCGTGCGCCAGCGCCCACAGCTGCGCCAGCCGCTCGGGCGTGCGCCGCCCTTCGACCAGCGGGGCGAAGGTCGCCGCCCTCAGCGGTGCGGTGGAACGTTGCGTCGTGGGATCGAACTCGCGCAGCTCTTCCAGCGTGTCGCCAAAAAACTCCAGGCGCACCGGCCGCCCCTCAGGAGAGAAGACGTCCACAATGCCGCCGCGCGCCGAGTACTCGCCCGCCATCTCCACCGGCTCGTGCCGCTCGTAGCCGACGCTTTCGAGATAGTTGACCAACTCCCCCGGCTCGAGCTGATCGTGCACGCCGACCGTGCGTCCCAGGCCGGCATAGACCTCCCGGCTGGCCAGCCGCCTCAGCGCCGCTGCCACCGGCAGGACCACCATCTCCGCCTCCCCGGTCGCCAGCTTCCAGAGGGCTACGGCCCGCGCCTCGGCAATGTCGGGATGCGGAGAGAGGCTGCGGTAGGGCGAAACGTCGTGGGCCGGCAGCAGAACTACCGATGACTCCGGCCGTCCCGTCAGCACCGTGTAGAAGAACCGCAGCGGCTCGAGTAGGGCTTCGGCGCGCCGGTTGGTGCTGGTGACGAGCAACACTGGACGCCCGAGCGCGCGGCCCACCAGCACGCTCACCAGAATTTTGGCCGTGTCGGTGAGCCCGGCGAGCACGACCTCGCCCGCAGCGTCGCGAACCGCCCGCTGCTCGAGCGCCCGCACCACGCTCTGAAGCGCCGGAGTTTCTTCGAGCGGTCGGATGGCCTGCTCAACAAATGGAATGATCATCGTTGGCTCGAACGGTGGAGCGGGAAGCCGCCATTGTCTTTCCCTTCTCGGCGACGCATAATCAGCGCCGCGCGCGGCCCCATCTTTTCCATGCTCACCCGTCGACAGGCTCAGGGTGCCCAGAGAGAAAGCCGCAGGCACACAGCCTCGCCGCTCATCTAATGGCAACCAGCGATTCTAGCACAGAGGCGAAGGGCCGCTCCGGGCCCCTGCTCCTGCTGGCTCTCGTGCTGATGCTCGCCGCCGGGGCGGCGGCCTCCTGGTATGCGTTGCGGCAATTGCGCGCGCCGCTTGTCTTTGAAACGTTTGCCGTGGAGGACAAGCCGCCCATTCCGGTCGAGCGCGTCCGCCTCGGCGATCGCCAGGATTACCCGGCGCACTTCCTGCTGCTCCCCGGCTACATCGCCAACCGCCGCCAACTGCTGCCTCTGGCCGAAGTGCTCGCCACCGCCGGCGGCGACGTTTTTGTGGTTGACCTGCCCGGCCGCGGCGACCACACCGGCAGCGTCTCCCCGCCCGAGCCCGAAGGTCCTCGCGCCGGGATGCCGACGCCGCGGGAGATGGCCGCCGCGCTGGTAGTGGCCCGCGCGCTCGAGCGCCGTTACGGCGTGACGCCCGAGCGCCTGGTAGTGGTCGGACATTCGATGGGTGGGGGCGCCGCTCTCGACCTCGCCCGCCGCCTGTCTCCGGCCGCCGCCATTTCGCTCTCCGGCCTCGAGCGCCCGGTGGGCCCGGGCCAGCCGCCCAATCTCCTCCTGATTACCGCCCGCTTCGATTTTCCCCCGCTGCGCCGGGCGGCCGACCGCATGTACCAGCGCGCCCACGGCGGGGCGCAGCGCCGGGAGTTCCTGGCGACCCATTCCGATCTGCCCTATCACTCCTCGGCGCAGCGAGCCATTGTTGAGTGGACGAGCCGCGCCCTGCCCGGCGCCGGGCTTAGCCTTCCCGACGAATTCAACGCCTCGCGGCTGGCGCTCACGGGTGTGACGCTTCTCTTCCTGGGCGCGCTCTTTTTTCCCTTGAGCGCGCTCGCCGGCTGGGCGCTGGCCAGCGAACCCTTCGGTGAGATTCAGCCAGAAACGCGCCTAAGTTCTTGGCAGCCGCTCGAGCTAGGCGCCTATGCGCTGCTGGCCAGTGGCGCGGCGGTTTCCGTCCTGGCGTTGCTGCGCTGGCGCGACTGGCCGCTTCCGCTCGGCTTTCTCGGCCTGGCCGATGGCGATTACCTAGCGTCGATTCTGTTGCTTCTGACTTTGTGGTTACTTCCCGCATGGCGTCACCAGCCCTGGGTTCGCTCCTGGCCGGAGACGCGCCGGAAAGTAGCGGCCGCCCTCGCCCTGGCTCTTTACGTGATTCTCGTCTGCGGCGGCTTCCTCACCTGGCAGCTGTTTGACCTCTGGCCTACGGGAGGGCGGCTGCTGCAAATACTGCCGCTGCTGCTGCTGTTTCCTTACGCGCTTGGCGAAGAACTGCTGGTGCGCGCCTACGCCAAGAACGCGCGCGAAGAGCGCGCTTTGAGCGGCTTCCTTATCTGGCGAGCGGCGATACTCGCCGCCATCGTTTATGGTGCGCTGGTGCTGGGTAGCGGGGCGGGTATGCTGGTGCTGATGTCTTTTTCGCTCACTGTGCTTACATTGGTGGAAGCATTGTTGACGGCGGCGCTCACCTACACTCTGGGAAGCGTCTACGCCTGCGCTGTCTTCAAGAGCCTCTATCTCGCCTGGCTCTTCGCCACCGTCTTTCCTCTGCGCTAAGCGCGTTTGCGAACAGAGCCCTGGTTGTTATACTGGCCGTCTTCCCATGGGTGAGAAATCCAGACTGTGGCGGGAGCGCGCCGAGCGCCGCATTCCCGGCGGAGTGAACTCGCCGGTGCGCGCCTTCGGCGCGGTGGGCGGCGAGCCGCCCTTCATCAGCCACGGGCGCGGCGCACGCCTCTGCGATGTGGACGGCCGCTCCTACCTTGATTATGTCGGCTCCTGGGGCCCGCTGATTCATGGTCACGCGCATCCGGAGATTGTCGCCGCTGTGGAGCGGGCGGCGCGCAGCGGCACCAGTTTCGGCGCGCCCACGCCGCTCGAGGTCGAGCTGGCGGAAGAAATCTGCGCGGCCTTTCCCTCGGTTGAAAAAGTCCGCCTGGTGAACTCCGGCACGGAGGCGGCGATGTCGGCGTTGCGGCTGGCGCGGGCCGCGACCGGACGGAAGTTTCTTCTCAAGTTCGAAGGCTGCTACCACGGCCACGCCGATAGCTTGCTCGTCAAGGCGGGGTCGGGGGTGGCCACGCTCAACCTGCCCGACTCTGCCGGCGTGCCGGAAGAGTTCGTGCGCTTTACCCTGACGCCTCCTTACAACGACCTTGGCGCGGTGGAAAAACTTTTCCGCGAGCGCAGGGCGGAAATCGCCGCCGTCATCGTCGAGCCGGTGGCGGGCAACATGGGCTGTGTGCTCCCGCAAACGGGTTTCCTCGAGGGCCTGCGCGCTCTCACTGAGCAGCACGGCAGCCTGCTCATTTTCGATGAAGTCATCACCGGTTTCCGCATCGCCTACGGGGGCGCACAGGAACGGTTCGGCTTGCGCGCCGATCTGACGGTACTGGGAAAAATTATCGGCGGCGGGCTGCCGGTGGGTGCGTACGGTGGTCGCGCCGACCTAATGAATCAGGTGGCGCCGCTCGGGCCCGTTTATCAAGCGGGCACGCTCTCGGGCAATCCTCTGGCCGTGTCGGCTGGTCTGGCCGCCTTGCGGCTCTTGCAGCGTCCTGGCACCTACGAGCGACTTGAAGCTGTGGGCGCGCGCCTAGGTGAGGGATTGGCGCGGACGGCTCGCGACGCTGGCGTACCCGCCGAGCTCAATCGCTGCGGCTCGCTCTTGACCTTGTTTTTTACTGACCTGCCGGTCACCGACTATGCGACGGCCAAGCGCAGCAACACGGCGCGCTTCGCCCGCTTCCATACCGCCTTGCTGGCTCGCGGCGTTTATTGGCCGCCGTCGCAATTTGAAACCGCCTTTATCTCACTGGCGCACAGCGACGCGGACGTGGAAGAAACCATCGCGGCGGCGCGCGGTGCCCTGCAGGAAGCGAGATAATGACGCCCCGAGGAGGGAGGCCGATGGCTAAGAAAAAACAACTGCGACGCGGACTACGGTTTGTGGTGGCGCGCCCGGTTGAGTTCCGGCGCACCATTGCCTACTACGACCGCCGACTGCCAGCCGTGCTCTCGACGCCCTCGATGATCGGACAGATGGAAGTGGCGGCGGCCAAGCTGCTGCAACCGTTCTTACCCGCGGGCGCCATCTCGGTGGGCACGCACATCGACGTCAGCCATCGCGCGCCGGCCACCGTGGGCGAAAGGCTGCGGGTGAGGGCGGCGTTCGACCACATCTACCATCCCAAAAACTCCGGCCGGCTGCGCTACGTCTTTGCGGTGGAGGCCCGAGCGGGTTCGCGGCTTATCGGTGAAGGGACGGTAGAGCGCGCTGTGGTCGAACCCACCTCCCATGGCGCCCGGCGCTCGCGCGGCAAAACGCAACGGCGGAGGGCTGCCCGTGGCTGAAAAAGTCGTACTGGCGTACTCCGGGGGCCTCGATACGTCCATCATCATTCCCTGGCTCAAAGAAAACTACGACTGCGAAGTCATCGCCATGGTGGGCGATGTCGGCCAGGGAGAAGACCTGGCGGCGGTGGCCGAGAAGGCCCGCCGCACGGGCGCCGCGAAAGCGGTGGTGGTGGATTTGCGGCGCGAGTTTGTCACCGACTACATTTTTCCTACGCTGCGCGCCGGCGGCGTCTACGAGCACAAGTACCTCCTGGGGACTTCCATGGCGCGGCCGGTGCTGGCCAAAGCGCAGGTGGAGGTCGCGCGCCGCGAGGGAGCGACAGCGGTGGCCCACGGCTGCACGGGCAAGGGCAACGATCAAGTCCGCTTCGAGCACGCCTACCAGGCGCTCGCCCCGGAGATGAAAATCATCGCTCCCTGGCGCGAGTGGACGCTGAAGTCGCGCGAGGAGGCGCTCGACTACGCCAGCCAGCACAACATCCCCGTCGCGGCCAGCCGCGAAAGCATCCACAGTTGCGACCGCAACCTCTGGCATCTCAGCCACGAAGGCGGCGAGCTCGAAGACCCCGCCAACGCGCCCCTCCAGTCCACCTGGCAGTTGAGCTGCTCGCCGCAGCAAGCGCCCGATCGCGAAGAAACGGTCGAGCTTACCTTTGAAGCTGGCACGCCGGTGGGGGTGAACGGCCAACGGCTCGAGCCCGCGGCGCTGGTGGCGACCCTCAACGAATTGGGCGGCCGACACGCCATCGGGCGCGTGGACCTAGTCGAGAACCGCTTCGTGGGCATCAAGTCGCGCGGCTGCTACGAAACTCCGGGCGGAACGCTGCTGGTTACAGCGCACCGCGAGCTGGAGGCGCTCTGCCTCGACCGCGATCTGATGCACTTCAAGCAGCTGGTGGCCTTGCGCTACGCCGAGCTGGTCTATTACGGCTTCTGGTTCACGCCGCTGCGCGAGGCACTGGACGCTTTCGTCAACGCCACGCAGCCCAACGTGAACGGCACCGTCACTCTCCAGCTTTACAAAGGCAACGTCATCATCGCCGGCCGCCACTCGCCCGACTCGCTTTACCGCACCGACCTCGCCGCCTTTACCATGGGCGAGGGTTACAACCCCAAAGACGCCGAAGGATTTATCCGACTGCTTGCCCTGCCCGCCCGCGTGGAAGCCCGCCGCCGGGAGGAGAAAAAAAACCGATGAAAAAAATGTGGGCGGGGCGCCTCCGCGAACCGCTCGAACCCGGCTTCGAGCGCTGGCAGCGCTCCTTTCCTTTCGACCGTCGGCTGCTCGGTGAGGAATTGACCGCCAGCCGCGCTTACGCGCGGGCACTAGCTGGCGCGGGCATCCTTTCCGGCCAAGAATTGCAAGCCATTCTGGGTGGCCTGGGACAAATCGAAAAGAAAGCGGCGCAGGAACCACTCTTTCTCGACAACGCCGACGCCGAAGACATCCACCACTTTGTGGAAGCGCAACTCGTGGCACTGGTGGGCGAGGCGGCCACCAAGCTTCACACCGGCCGCAGCCGCAACGAACAAATCGCCACGGACCTTCGCCTCTTCATTCGCCGGCAGACTGACGCGCTGCGCTTGAGCCTTGCCGACTTGCTCGAAGTTTTCCTAAAGCGCGCCACCGGCCTCCAGGGCGCGGCCATGCCCGCGTACACGCATTTGCAGCGCGCCGAGCCTGTCCTCGCTGCCCATTGGCTGCTAGCTTATGTAGAAATGTTTTTCCGCGATGCGGAGCGCCTAGGCGACTGTCGCCGACACGTGAACGTGCTGCCGCTGGGCTCGGGGGCGGTTGCTGGAACCGTGGTGCCTCTCGACCGCGCCGCCCTGGCGCATGAACTGGGCTTTGAGTCGGTGTCCGCCAACAGCCTCGATGCCACCAGTGACCGCGACTTTCTCTTGGAATTCCTACACGCGCTCTCGTTCGTGGCGCTCCATCTCAGCCGCTGGGCCGAAGAACTAGCGCTTTTCGCCACCGCGGAATTTGGCTTCCTAAGCCTGCCAGAACGTTTCTCCACGGGCAGTAGCGCCTTGCCCCAGAAGAAAAATCCCGACGCGCTGGAGCTGCTGCGCGGCAAGACCGGCCGCGTGGTGGGCGCGGCAGTGACCGTCTCGCTGGTGCTGAAGGGTTTGCCCCTCGCCTACAACAAGGATTTACAAGAGACGCAGGAGCCGCTGTTTGAAGCGACCGAAACAGTAACGGAGGCCCTGAGCATCGCCCGCAGTTTTCTCGAAGCGGTGCAGTTCAATACGGAGGCGATGGAGGCTGCGGCGCGCTCCGGCTTCCTTAACGCCGTCGCCGCCGCCCACTACCTCGTCCGCCGCGGCGTTCCCTTCCGCCGCGCCCATGAAATCATCGGCGAAGCCGTACGCTACTGCTTGGAGCATGGGAAAACGCTGGAGTCGCTTTCTCAAGAAGAATTGCGTCGCTTCAGCCCCAACTTTGGCGAGGACTTTTCGCGCAGCCTCATACTCGAATCAGTGCTAGCAAGCCACGACGTCCCCGGCGGCACAGCCCCGCAGCAGGTTAAGCAAGCTTTGGGGGAAGCCCGCGGGCGCCTCAAAGCGCTGCGTCAGAGTGTGCAAGGGTCGTCCTAGGGCTGAAGTACGATCCGGCCGGTGACCTGGCGGTTCTCAAGCATGTGATGAGCGTGCACTGCGTCTTCGAGCGGCAGCCGGTCGGACACCACCATCTTGACGTGGCCGGCTTCAACCAGCGCGAAGGCCCGCTCCAGCTCTTTCACTGATGTGGCGAAGGAGCCGACGACCTCGAGCTCCTTAAGAA